>JAKSIF010000021.1 GCA_024398965.1 Fibrobacter sp.
AAGTCAACAAAAAAGGGTGGCGAAGCCACCCACACATGTTGATGAAGAGCCATTTTTTTTAGTGCAGACCTTATTGGCAGCACAAGAAAAAAGCAAAATGCACAGGGAGGCTTGTGCATAAGTTCCTGGGTTTCTAATGCTGTTTTGTTCTACACTTCATTTGAAGATGAATTTGTTGGTGATGGCGTACAATTGTGGAAATACAATGGCGATGAGATTCTTTTTTACGCAAAAATCACCAGCTGGAGCGAAGCTCTTAAGCATGTAAAAAAATTCAGAGATGTTATTGAAAAGAATAATAATTCTTCTGAAAACAAGTATCCTGTAAAGGGCACTATTTGGACAGCGGGCTTTCCGATAAGAAATTTTATTTTGCGCCAACCAGTTGTGAAAAATAGCCTGATTGATTTTATTGGCCCTGATATAGATTTAGGATTTCGCATTGCATCTCTTGCAAATCGAGAAAGAATTGCAATTTCACCAGAACTTGCTTTAGGGTTGCTAAATGAAACAAGCAATAGCAGAGATATAGATTGGCATTTTTACGGACGAAAGGACTTGAAAGGCATTGTTGAGGATGGAGGTATTCCTGTTGTTTTCATATCGTCGACAAAAGATGCTGAAACACTCTTGGATAAAGAAGAAGATCTACTTGGCAAAGAGATAAAGCCTCCGGTATTGAAAGATTTTTTGAATGCTTTTTTTTTGCAATCCCAAATATGGAAAAAAAGGGAATTTTTCTTAAATGCCGAAGAAATGAAGCAAAACCCAAATTATGCAGAAGCGTATAGCAAAGCTTGTGCAACGATAGACAATATTTGGCTTGATGATTCTGTAGGCGAGTCGGCTGGTGAACACGAAATAGTGATAGAGCTGAAGTAATTTTTACCCTTATTTGAACATTGATTTGCAGCGATTTGTTGCAAATCTTTTTATTATTGGAATAAGGGCACCTCTAAAAATTGCTTTGGTTAAGAAAATTTGAGTGAGACCGAGCGATGGCAGGAATGAAAAGTGGCGAATACTGGTGGTATTTGCCACTTTGAACGACGAACCAGCGCGAAGAGTCGCAACCAAATTTTTGAAAATTGAATTTTTAGAGGTGACCATAAAGGATATTTTACAAACGGACGCCTCATGGAAAAGATGAAGTTTGAAACTCCTGATATGACTCAGATGAACATTGAAAAGATTGCGGCTTTGTTCCCGAATTGCATTACCGAAAAGAAGGATGATAGCGGCAAGATTACGAAAGCTGTGAACTTTGACGCCTTGAAGCAGATTCTGGGTGATTCCATTGCCGATGGGGATGAATCCTACGAGTTCACCTGGGTGGGGAAGCGCGACGCCATGGTGGAGGCCGCCAAGCCCATACGCAAGACTTTGCGCCCCTGCGTCGAGGAGTCCGTCAACTTCGATACCACCGAGAACCTCTACATTGAAGGCGACAATCTCGAAGCTCTGAAACTGCTCCAGGAAGGTTATCTTGGCAAGGTCAAGATGATTTACATCGACCCGCCCTACAATACCGGAAACGACTTCATCTACAAGGATGATTTCCGCATGGATTCCAAGAAGTACGACGAGGAAAGCGGAGCCGTTGACGACGAAGGAAATCGCATGGTGCAAAATTCCGACAGCAATGGCCGATTCCATTCTGACTGGTGTTCCATGATTTATAGCCGTCTTCTCCTTGCCAGGAATTTGCTGACCGATGATGGCGTGATTTTCATTAGTATTGATGATAATGAACAGGCTAATTTGAAGAAAATTTGTGATGAAGTTTTTGGTTCAGATTGCTTTGTTGGGGATGTTGCTTGGCAGAGAACATATTCCACAAGAAACGATTCAAAAGGTCTTGTTCGTGAAATTGAACATATTGTGTCGTATAGCCGACAGCGTGAATGGATGCCATATGCTTTACCAAGAACTGCAGAAATGAATGCAATGTACAAAAATCCTGATAATGATGTGAATCCATGGACTAGTGATAATCCATTTGCTCCTGGAGCAGCGACACATCAAGGTATGGTGTATGCTATTCAACATCCTTTTACTGGAGAAATGATATATCCAAGTGCTAATGCATGTTGGCGTTATCAGCAAGATGAAATGCTGAAAATTATGCAAGGCTGGGGAAAGTACGTTTTAAAAAACTTGGATGACGAAGAACTAAGGGCTGCTGTATGTGGAATATCTGCGAATGACATCCGCAAAAATGTTATGGGAATTGTTTTAGAAGATTCTTTAGAAAATGCTAAAAAATTTGCTCAAAGTGTTTATGATCGAGGTCAATGGCCGAAATTTTACTTTACAAAAAATGGATTTGGTGGAATTCGTCGAAAAACATATTTAGATGCTGTTGGAGGAAAACTTCCTACAAATTTTTGGCCTTTTTCTGAAACGGGCCACACCGATGAAGCAAAAAAGGAAATTCTTTCTTTATTTGATGGCAAGGCTCCATTTGACACTCCCAAACCCACTCGTTTGCTAGACAGAATGTTAACGATAGCCTCAGAAAAAGATTCTTTGATTCTAGACTTTTTCTCTGGTTCGGCAACAACAGCTCATGCTATTTTTAAGAAAAATTTAGAGGATGGCGGAAATCGCAGGTTTATCTTAGTGCAAGTTCCTGAAGAAACGAAATCTCCAGCATACAAGAACATCTGCGAAATCGGCAAGGAACGCATCCGGCGTGCCGGAGCAAAAATCCTTGCCGAAAAACAAGCCGAACAGCAAAAGTCCTCAGAAAAGAACGACCTCTTTGACGCTCAAAATGTTTCTGACAACAATGCCAAAACTCTGGACATCGGCTTCCGTGTCCTAAAAATAGACGACTCCAACATGAAGGATGTCTATTATTCCGCAGGCGAAGTCTCCCAGCAGAACCTCCTCGATCAAATCAGCAACATCAAGGAAGATCGCACCGATATGGACCTTCTCTTCGGTTGCCTCGTCGATTGGGGCGTCTCCCTGTCGCTCCCCATCAAAACAGAAACCATCGAAGGCGTCACCATCCACAATGTCAACGACGGCGACCTCATCGCAAGTTTCTCCGAAAACATCCCAGAAACCGTCATCCGCCAAATCGCCGCCAAGAAACCCCTCCGCGTCGTCTTCCGCGACTCCTCCTTCCGCGACGCCCCCTCCAAAATCAACGTCACCGAAATCTTCAAAACCCTCAGCCCCAACACAACCGTCAAGGTGATTTAGAATTATGAAAAACTGTGAATATGACATAGATTCTCAGTTAGAGCGAACTGTTGATTGGCTTAAATATGCTGAGGCAAAAAATGGCATTTTGGTTACTCTTTTAAGTGCTTTGCTTGTTGCTTTTTTTCAACAAGATGTACTTCCTGTTTGGTCATTTTATGGAAAACTAGTCAGTATTTCCTTATTATGCGGAATAATGCTGTTGCTTTATTCTTTTTTCCCGGTTTTGAATCTTTTTCCCAAAATTAAGTGGATTAAAAGGCTTAAACGAGCTTATTACAAAAAAATGAGAAGAAATGGAAAGAAAAAAGAGCCTTTGAAAATACAACTAAAAAATCAAAATCTGCATTATTATGGGTGCATCGCACAAATGTCTACAGAACATTTTATTCACGCGGTGAGATTAAGTTATGGCGAGCGCGATAATAAAAAATACTTTATAGACGTTTGCCAACAAATAAAGATAAATAGCGATATTGCTCTGCGTAAATTTAAGTTGTTTCAAAAAGCTGGATATCTTTGTATTTTAACATTTGTTTTTCTCGTTTTGACAGCGTAATATATGGAAGTAAAAAATAGAATTGAGTATGATTTTGAAGCGAGTCTGCAAAGAATTGATGAAATTTTAGCGTCATCTGATCAAAATTATGTTGAATTAGATTATATCCCTGCTAGAAGTTTTTTTACTTATGAAAACGGGGTAAATACAAAAGCTATTGCTCTGTTTATAGATATAATAGGTTCATCGAAACTAACGCAATCACATACACGTCCTGTAATCTCCAAAATATATAGAACATTTATCTCTGAATGCACAGCTATCTTAAACTCGGAAAAAATCTGCGAAGAGATTAATATCCACGGAGATTGTGTATGGGGAGTATTTGATGCTGATAAAGATGAAAATTATGGAATTGTGTTTCATGTTGCTGCAAGATTAAATTCGTTAATTGGATGTATTAACGAAAGTTTGGCTGAATTTGGCTATAAGAACATCAGGGCTGGTATAGGTGTTGCGGACGGGAGAGTTTTAATAGTTAAGGCCGGTTACTCAGGAAGCTCTCTAAATGATTTAATCTGGATGGGAGATGCCATTAATCAAGCTAGTCATTTAGCAAATGCGGCTGGTAGAAATGGGGTCGATCCTATTTTGATGACAGAAGGTATTTTTTCTAAAGTTTCTAATATAAGACAAAATTTATTGAGCCGCACAAATACACCTGGAATATATTGTGGTGATTTTATTGCCACGGAAATGGAGTGATATGTCTTTTTCTGAATTACAAGTTGAAAAAGGTGTGATAGACATTATCGATGAAGAATTGAAAATTTCGAGACAAGCTATATCTTTCACACAACGGAATTCTATACCAGATACGACAAAAATTCCTATTGAGAATCCGACAAACTGGTTGAAGATTCCTGATGTTGTGTGTGTCTTTATTGATATGATTGGGTCCACAAAATTAAGCGCTCTTGTTGATAATACAAAAATGGCTAAGGCTTATAGATTGTTTACTGGGACACTCATTAAAATATTTGATTACTTTGGTTCTCCCTATATAGATGTGAAGGGCGATGGCGTTTTTGCACTTTTTGATTCGGATAAAGTGTATACCGCTCTCGTTGCTGCAATTACAGCAAAAACGATTGTAGAAGAATCTTTGTCGGGACGTATAAAAGATATTTCTGGAATTGAAATTGGAGCTCACATTGGTATTGATCAGGATACAATTTTAGTCCGCAAGCTGGGCTTAAAAAGATATGAAGGTAGAACTGATCGTCAAAATGAAGTTTGGGCAGGCAAAACCGTGAACATGGCTGCAAAACTAGCATCTTTATCGAAAGGTAAAGAATTGTGGGTGAGTTATCGTTTCAGGAAAAATTTAAAAGACGAAAAAGCAACAATGTCTTGTTCTTGTCATGAGAAGATTCAGTTGTGGGAGGAAAAAGACGTTTCTAATGATGATCGTTTTGATTTTGATTCTGCTTATATGACCAAAGCCATATGGTGCAGCAAACATGGTTCAGAATATGCGAAATATTTGAAGCAACTTGATGGTTAGTTAATGGTGTACGCCGAATTAGACAAAGACTTGATTGATCTTGCGATAAATCATATTTCGCTTGATATTGAAAACGCGGAGTCCAAATGGGATGTTTCTTATTGTCATGGAACTTATTATCTTTTTGTAAATAACGGTCAGGAAAAATTATATCAAATTTCTCAAAAATACTCTACAAAAGAAATCTTGCCAGAGCAAATGAAAAATATGTTCTTGCCTGCGATTATTTCTTTGAAATGTGATGAATCAAAACAAAATGAAATTTTGTCTGTTTTGCACGATAAAATTAAAGAGTCTGTAAAAAACAATACCATTGTTTTGCCTGTTACAGGAATTGTTGTTGATGCTTCGTTTAAAATAGGGCGTTTTACTCTCTATCCAAAAATGGAGTACATTCAAGAAAAGAAAAATGTTCTGAATAAATTTGATTGCGATTGTATAGAAAAAGATTTTCCAGCGACATTGGCCGTTGCTGAATTACAGAGCCATCCTAACTCTGCCAATGAAATTGGTATTGGCATATTGAAGTCTGAGCTAAATCGATTAAAAGCTTTCATTCCATATTTAAGAGATTCTACGAAACATTGGATTCATCCCCTAAAAACAGACGTTTTGTTGTTGGAACAATACGTTGTGTTTGGTGATTATGGGGGCGTTTCAGGAATGTCTCATGTAGCCAACACACAGCCTCTTTATTTGGAAGCAAAAAACGATAAACCAACTTCCATATCTTTTCGAGAATTTTTGAATGGAAGAATGAACTTTTCTTCAATTATTGACGGCAAAACCGATTTCTGGCAGGCTTTAAATATCGGTTATGAATGGCTCGGTAAAGAATACGATGAAGAAAAACTGGAAAATAAACTGATATATTCGATTTTTGCATTAGAGTGTTTACTATCTAACGTATCCAATTTTTCTTCCATCTCTGCAGCAATCGCAGAAAAATGTGCATTTTTGGTTGGTGAAACTGTTGATGATAGGATAAAGATTTTTAACCAAGCAAAAGATTTGTATAATTTGCGTTCGGCCTTGGTTCACGGTTATTCTAAAAATCCCGTGACAGAAGAAAAAGTATGGCAGGCATATTGGTTGGCAATGGAAGTATATCGGAGAGTGACAAAAATGCTTGTAGCAGGTGACATAACCAATCAAAAAGATTTTGAAAAATATATTTTGAATAAAAAGTTTGAAATGGATAATTGATTATAGAACCATTAGACAGAAATGATTGCTTGATTTATATTTAAATGATAAAGTCTACTGAATAATAATTCAGTAGACTTCCTTTTTAAGCAGTAACCAATTCTTTTTTCTTGTGAGAAACAATTGAATCATCAAGAATAATCTGCGGTTCCTGTTGAGGATGAATCTTGTTTAATTTAGAAGCGCTGCTTTCAATCAATGCCGAAGCAAGATTCAACATATTATGCGTTGCTTCCAATTCGAATTTCGCAATACTCTGAAGAATTGCTTCGTCATCAACTGCGTAATTCTGCAATTCCTTTGTCAAGGCAAAAAGCTGATTGTATGTGTTCTTGATTTTTTGAACAATGTTCTGGGGTTTTGAAATTGTGAGCGTTGTATCATAACCCAGAGCATTGACAAACTTGTTGAAATCTCCAAATTTGATTTGATCGTTGCTTGCAACTTCAAGTTTAGAAATGAACGATTGCGATACTCCCATCTTTTTCGCCATTTCGGCCTGCGACAAATCAGCCTTTGCTCGCAAGATTGTAAGATTTTGACTTACGCTATGATTATTGATATTGTCTGTGACTTTTTTGGCAATGTCTTTATCAATTCCCATTTCATTCATCAAATCCGATATACTTATCAATTTCTTATCCATTTGTCGGTCTCCTTGATGTGTGGGGCTTATTTTGTGATTGCTTTATAGCGACTGAATGTACTTGTGCCCTATCTTTATATCGTTTTGTTGGCTACTTTTATCCCCGATGGCCACTAGATGGATTTTGTGAGTCTTTTCATCTGGGTAAATGTAGAGCCGGAGTTGAAATCCTCCTTTAGGAGGTCTCTGGTCAATTGCAAGCAGTCCGTTCTTCTCATTGTGAATATAGGGGAGCGTCCTTTTGGCTTGTTCTAAAGAAATTCCTGCGTTTAAGGCTTTTTTATAACCTTCTAGGTTTGTAAGAACATTCTGGAATTCTTGCGTGTGTTTCTGACTGATGCTCTTTGCGTTGGATTTTGAGTAGCACGATGCTGTCTCATAATCCCAGGGTGTATTTGACTGCGGCATTATAACTCCTATTTAATCATAAGATAGTCCTTTATTCGTTGTTTTATTCCGTTTTGGAATAAATTTCGTCGTTTGACTATCTAAATATAGTAAATTTATTCCGTTTTGGAATATAATTTCTTTTTTAATTGTAAAATATGGATGATTAGGGTTGATGTGGTTGCATATTTATCGCGAAAAACTACTTTTGTGCTATGAAAATCCAGTTTAAGCACCAGCAGTTTCAGGCAGATGCCGCCAAGGCAGTTTGTGATGTGTTCCTTGGTCAGCCTTACTTGGAGTCTAGCTATTTGTTGGATTCTGGAACGATGAAACTGTTCGGTGGGGATGTCTCCGCTCACAACAAGGTCATGGGCTTTTGTAACCAGCCTCTTGTTCCGCAGATGACCGATGAACTGGTGCTCAAGAATTTACAGGCGGTGCAGGCAGGGAATCTCCTTCAAACCGATGAAAAGCTGGATGGCCGTTTCAATTTGACCATTGAGATGGAAACGGGTACCGGTAAGACCTACACTTACATCAAGACCATGTATGAACTGAACAAGGCTTATGGCTGGAGCAAGTTCATTGTGGTGGTGCCGAGTATTGCAATCCGTGAAGGCGTGTATAAGTCTTTCCAGATTGTTCAGGAACATTTTGCCGAAGAATACGGTAAGTCCATTCGATTCTTTATCTACAATTCCCAAAATCTTACCGAGATTGATCATTTTGCAAGCGATAGCCATATCAATGTGATGATCATTAACGCTCAGGCTTTTAATGCAACAGGGAAGGATGCCCGCCGCATCTACATGAAGCTTGATGAATTCCGTAGCCGTAGGCCCATTGATATTATTTCTAGCACGAATCCGATTCTCATCATTGATGAACCTCAAAGTGTCGAAGGAAAAAAGACCAAGGATCGCCTGCTAGAATTCAAGCCTTTAATGACGCTTCGTTATTCAGCAACCCATCGCAAGGACGCCATTTATAACATGGTGTATCGCCTTGATGCCATGGATGCCTATAACAAACGCCTGGTCAAGAAAATCAGCGTTAAAGGCATTACTGCCACAGGTTCTACCGCTACGGAAGGCTATCTGTACCTAGAAAAAGTCCAGGTGTTCACCGACAAGAATCCTGTTGCAACATTGGAGTTTGATTACAAGGGCAAGAATGGCTTGCTGAAGAAAACAGCAAATGTAACCAAGAACTTTAATCTTTACGAGCAGTCTGGTGAACTGGAGGAATATAAGGACAACTATGTCGTTACTGAGGTCGATGGCCGCGACAACTCCATCACATTTGCCAATGGGAAAAAACTTCTTGCCGGCGAATATGTGGGTGTAGTAAATGAAGACCAGCTTCGCAGAATCCAGATTCGCGAAACCATCATTTCTCACTTTGAACGCGAACGAGCTTTATTCAGTAAAGGCATTAAGGTCCTGTCGCTGTTCTTCATAGATGAAGTCAAGAAGTATCGTGATTATGATGCTGCTGACGAGCAGGGCGTTTACGCCAAAATGTTCGAAGAGGAATATGATTCTGTTCGCAAGTCTCTGCAGCAGGATTTGTTGGAAAGTCCTGATTACCTCGAATTTCTTGACAAGACTGTAGCTCGCAAGGCTCACGCTGGTTATTTCTCTATTGACAAGAGCAAGAAAGGCGCCGGTCGCTTTAAGGATTGTGAGCTCAAGAAAGGTTCCTCAGAATCTGACGATGTTGATGCCTACGACCTTATTATGAAAGATAAGGAGCGTCTTCTTTCTCGTGAAGAACCTGTGCGTTTTATCTTCAGCCATTCAGCACTTAAGGAAGGTTGGGATAATCAGAATGTTTTCCAGATTTGCACACTCAAGAGTAGTGGTTCTGAAGTTCGCAAGCGCCAGGAAGTTGGCCGCGGCCTTCGCCTTTGTGTAAATCAGAATGGCGAGCGTATGGATGCCGCAGTTCTCGGTGCAGATGTTCATTCCGTGAATGTGCTTACGGTAATTGCAAACGAAAGCTACGAAGATTTCGCCAAAGCCCTGCAGACTGAAATGGCCGAAAACATTGGTACTCGTCCTGTCAAGGTGACTATCGACTTGTTCAAGGGCCGTAAGCTGGAAACAGAATCTGGCGTAAAGATTGCCGTTTCTGATGATTTGGCACAAAATATATACGATGCTCTTCTTGAATGTGGCTATGTGAAAAAGGGTATGCTTACTGAGGCATATCGTGTTGATAAAGCCGCTGGTACACTTCATTTAAGCGAAGAGGTTGCTCAATATACGGCTGGCATTTGTTCCTTGCTAGATACACTTTATGATCCGGATGCCGTCAAGCCTGATGATGCACGAAAGAATAACGTCGAACTACACTTGAATAAAAGTAAATTCGGCTCCAAGGAATTCAAGGATCTTTGGAATCGCATAAATGCAAAGTCTGCCTATGTGGTGAATTTCGACACAGATGAATTGATTCTCAAGTCAATTAATGCTTTGAATGAAAAGCTGCGTGTCACGAAGATTTTCTTCAAGATTGACCAGGGTTCGTTAAAGGAAATCAAGTCCAAGGAACAGTTGGAAAACGGTAATGCCTTTAAGCTGGAATCTACAGAAAATAAGGCTGCCGTCGTTACCGCAAATTCTAATGTTAAGTATGATTTGATTGGTAAAATTGTAGAAGGAACGCAACTGACCCGTAAGGTGGTCGTTGACATTCTTCGCGGCATTCACAAACCGATTTTTGATCAGTTCCAGGAAAACCCGGAAGAATTCATCATCAAGGCGAGCCGTCTAATAAATGAGCAAAAGGCAACAGTTATTGTAGAACATATAACCTACAATAAGCTTGAATCCCGCTACGAAACCAACATCTTTACCGACAACACCATGAAGGGTAAGCTGGGTATGAATGCCTGCGAAACTCACCAGCATTTGTACGATCATCTGATTTACGATTCTACAAACGAACGAGATTTTGCACAGAAGCTCGAAGCAAGCAAGGATGTGTCTTTGTACATCAAGTTGCCGAAGGGATTCTTCATCAACACTCCTGTTGGAAACTACAATCCTGACTGGGCCATTGCCTTCCATGAAGGTTCTGTAAAGCACGTTTATTTCGTCGCCGAAACGAAGGGCTCCATGAGTACCTTGGAACTTCGCGAAATAGAATCCGCAAAAATCAAATGTGCTCGCAAGCACTTCGCCGCAATTTCAAGTGAATCTGTAACGTATGACGTTGTGGATTCCTATGAAAAATTGCTGGATTTGGTGAAATAGGGGAGAGTACTTTCAAATAATTTGGGATTGTCATCCTTTGTCACTTTGTTGTATATATTTTATCGTTGATTTGATTTTTTTGATATAAATCTTGAATGTCGGCTGGATAATACGTCAAGATTGCAAAAGGGGACAAAATGGATAGTGTTTATCAGAAAGCTCACGCTGCTTTGGAAAGTTTTCTTGGTCCTGGGAAAAATTTTAGAGATGGCCAATATGAGGCCATTAAGGCTACTCTTACCAATAAAAGGACGCTCGTTGTGCAGCGTACTGGTTGGGGTAAGAGTATGGTGTACTTTATCTGCACCAAGATTTTGAGGGATGAACAAAAGGGGCTGACTCTTATTATTAGCCCTTTGCTGAGTTTGATGAAGAACCAGATTGAAGCAGCGGCTAGGGCAGGCTTGAAGTGTGAAACTTTGAACAGTTCTAAAACGATTGAAGAGAAAACTCAGATTTTAGAATTGATGGAAAAGGGTGAAATAGACCTTGTTTTGACAACGCCAGAAACTCTATTTACTGAAAAAGTTCAAGATGCTTTAAAAAAGATCAAGATAGGTTTATTTGTCGTTGATGAAGCACACTGTATTTCTGATTGGGGACATGATTTTCGTTTGGAGTATTGCCGAATTAACAAGGTTATCAGCGGTATGCTGAAAAATATTCCTGTTCTTGCAACAACGGCAACTGCGAACGACCGGGTTGTAGAAGATCTTAAACAACAACTGGGCGGAGATGTTTTTGTTTCTAGAGGCCCGTTGATGCGCAAGAATCTCTCGATTCAGGTTCTTAATTTGAGGTACAAGGCTATGCGATATGCATGGCTTATAGATAATATCAACAAAATTCCAGGATCGGGTATTATCTATTGCCTTACACAAAATGACTGTGAGCATCTTACAGAATTCCTGAATGAAAATAATATAAACGCAAGGGCTTATCACAGCGGATTAGATGAAGTTGTAAATCAAGAGACTGAACAGTTGTTCATGAAAAATGAAATCAAGGTTATTGTTGCTACGATAAAGCTGGGGATGGGGTACGACAAACCTGATATTTCATTTGTAATTCATTATCAAATGCCATCTAACGTGGTTGCCTATTATCAACAAATTGGTCGTGCAGGGCGAAATGTTGACCGTGCATATACTTTTTTGATGTATGGTGCAGAAGATCTTGATATTCAAAATTATTTCATAGAAACAGCATTTCCTTCAAAATCTGAAGCTGATAGTGTGTATTCTCTTGTCGCAGAAAATGAAGGAATAAAGTTGTATGATATAATGTATCATCTAAATTATTCAATGGGGCGTGTTGAAAAAACATTAAAATTCCTTGAAAATGAGGAATTTGTATACAAAGAAAAGGGTAAATACTATGCTTCTGCTCATAACTTTGTGTATAACGAAGCTCATTATAGCGACGTAAAGAATGTTCGTTATAGAGAGCAATCACAGATGCTTGATTTTATCAAAACGAACGAATGCTATAGCAAATATATTGTCAATTGTTTAGACGATATAACCACTGAAAATTGTGGGATTTGTAAAAATTGTATTGGACATGAGGAATTTTCTTCTGTTATTTCAAAAGAATCCTTGGGCAGAGCGGTAGCATTCTTAGAAAAAATTCTGTTGCCGATTGAACCTAGGGTGCAGTGGGCCAAAACGGATTTGTCTAGTCGCACAAAAATAGATATGCCAAATGAAGTGGGTGTTTGCCTATCGATTTATGGGGAACAGGGCTATGGAGTTATGGTAAAGAATGGAAAGTATGAAACAAAAAAGTTTTCCGAAGAACTTGTTGAAAAAAGCGCAAAAGTTTTGCAAAATCTTGTATCCGAAAATGGAATATCTCAGCTTGCCTACGTTCCCTCCCTGCGAAGCGATGTTGTGAAGGATTTTGCGTTACGATTAGCTTCTAAATTGGGGATTTCCTGCATAGATGTGATTCAAAAAAATGTTGCAAAAATGCAAAAAGAGATGGAGAACAGTTCTTTTCAATGTGGTAATGCTCGAAAATCATTCAGTTTACGAGAAGGAACATCTCTTTCAGGTTCTATATTGTTAGTTGATGATGTTGTAGATTCTAAATGGACTTTGACTGTATGTGGATACTTGTTAAGAACAGCTGGTGCTGAACATGTCTATCCATATGCGTTAGCTTGCAGTTCTAAAAAGAGGGCGGATTAAAATGAATGAAAATTCTTCTGTAATTGTATCTTTGTGTAGCCATCTTTGCGCGGATTCCTGCAAACCGTTTACTCCCTATGAGTGGACGAAGTTTGCAAAAATGCTTATGGAAAAATCTCTACAGCCTAAGGATGTCATTAATTTTTCGACTGAAGATTTTAAACATAAACTGTTGTATACTGACGAAGAAATTCAACGGGTCCGTTCTTTATTTGATCGAAGTGGAAGCTTGATATTTGAATTAGAAAAATTTTCCTCTATGGGGATTAAGGTTGTAACGCGGGCTGATTCTGAATATCCCAAAGTATTGAAGAGTAAGTTAAAGGAAAACTGTCCGCCTTTGTTTTACTATGCTGGAGATTTGAACTTAACAAATCGAAAATATGCTGGTTTTGTAGGCTCAAGAACTATAGATGATAATGATACCGATTTTACAAAGTGCACTGTCTCAACGATTGTAAAAAATGGATTCGGCGTGGTTTCTGGCGGAGCAAAAGGAGTTGACTCAACAGCGTCTTTAGCGGCACTTGCCGAGGGCTGCTTCTGCATAGAATATTTGGCGGATTCTTTAGCGCGGAAAATAAAAAAGCGTGATGTCGTTTCCCAAGTACAAAAGGGAAATTTGCTTCTCATTTCTATTGCAAAGCCGGATGCTGGTTTTAATGCTGGTTTTGCAATGCAACGTAATAAATTTATCTATGCCCAATCAAAGGGAACCATTGTTGTGAAATCTGATTATGACAAAGGCGGTACTTGGAGCGGGGCAACTGAAGCTTTGCGAAATGGATATTGCCCAGTTTTTTGTCGAAACAACCAGAAGAGTCTTGGCAATAAAAAACTGATTGAACTTGGGGCTATCGCAATTGATGAAAATTGGGATGGAAATTTGGATGAAAATGAGGTTCGAAAAGTTAGTCCTCAAGAAGAACAACTATCCCTGTTTGGCTGATTACGTTATCCGAGTATTCAGAGTTAGTGTTATTTAGGGCTTTTCTTTGTTGAAAAGGTCGTTGACAATCTCGCCGCTTTGTAAAAAAGAGTTATTTTAACAGTGTGAGTGTTGTTTTCTTAGATATTGAAGTTTCTACATCCAGCGGGAAAATCGCCGATTTGGGCGCCGTTGATTCTCAAGACCAGACGATTCATACGCCTAGTCAGGGTGATTTCCTGAATTTCGTGAAGGATGCAGAATACGTCGGTGGTCATAATGTCTTGAATCACGACCTTCAGTATCTAAAACACCTGGATTTAGACAAAAAGAAGGTTATTGACACTCTTTATCTTTCGCCGCTGATGTTCCCCATGCGGCCCAGCCATAAGCTGCTGAAAGATGAAAAAATCCTTAGTGATACCTTGAATAATCCCTTGCTGGATGCACAGAAGTCCAGGGACTTGTTCCATGACGAGATTAATGCTTTCAATGCCTTGGATGATGATCTAAGGGATATCTATTTCAATCTTTTGAAGGGCTCAAGGGAATTCAAGGATTTTTTTGAATATGTGGGCCTAAAAGAAGAAAGCAAGGGCTTCTTTAACAATCTTCTTTCTGCCAGATCCAGCACTAGGAACCTTGTTAAGCAAATTCAGAGCCGTTTTGCAGGCTTGATTTGTGAAAACGCTTCTATAGAGTCCTTTGTTACAGAACACCCCATAGAGCTGGCCTATGCTTTGTCGGTAATAAACCTGCAGGATAAGCGTTCTATTACGCCAGCTTGGGTGCTGCGTAACTATCCATACACAGAGAACATTCTTTTCTTATTGCGAAATAATCCGTGTCATGAGCCTACGTGCCCCTATTGTAGTGGAAAACTGGATGTCCGTAAGAAGCTGAAAGAAATCTTTGGGTACGATAATTTTAGAACTTACGATGGGGAACCTTTACAGGAACAGGCTGCGGCGGCTGCGGTCAACAATGATTCCTTGCTGGCTATTTTCCCCACGGGTGGCGGCAAGTCCATTACTTTCCAGCTGCCGGCTTTGATGGCGGGGGAGAACTATAAAGGCTTAACAGTCGTTATTTCACCCTTGCAGTCCTTGATGAAGGACCAGGTTGACAACCTTGCTTCCAAGGGGATTGCCGATGCCGTAACTATCAATGGTCTTTTGGATCCTATTGAACGTGCAGAGGCCATTAAACGTGTGGAATCGGGTATGGCATCTATGCTGTACATTTCGCCGGAATCCCTCCGTTCCCGTACCATCGAAAAACTTTTACTTTCTAGGCAGATTGCCCGTTTTGTAATTGACGAAGCCCACTGTTTTTCTAGCTGGGGCCATGATTTCCGTGTAGATTATCTCTATATCGGCGATTTCATCAAGAAACTCCAGGAACAAAAATCCAGTCTAAGAAGAATTCCTGTTTCTTGCTTTACAGCAACTGCAAAGCAGAAAGTGGTTCAGGATATTTGCGATTACTTTAAAAAGAAGCTGGATCTTGATTTAAAGATTTTTGCCACAAAGGCAACCCGCGCAAATCTGACTTACCATGTAATCTATCAGGAAGACGAAGACCAGAAATACAAGACTTTAAGGTCTTTGATAGAAACAAAGAATTGCCCGACCATTGTCTATGTTTCAAGAACCAAGAATACTCTGGAACTGGCAGAAAAGCTAAGTATGGATGGTTTTGTTGCATTGCCTTTTAACGGAAAGATGGAAAGCCGTGAAAAGGTGGAAAACCAGGAAGCATTCATTAGTGGCAAGGTCCAGATTATCGTGGCCACATCCGCTTTTGGCATGGGTGTCGATAAATCCGATGTGCAACTTGTAGTGCATTTTGAAATTTCTGATTCTCTGGAAAACTACGTTCAGGAAGCCGGTCGTGCAGGGCGTGACCAGAGCTTGCAGGCAGAATGTTATGTTCTTTTTAATGAAAGTGACTTGGACAAGCATTTCTTGCTACTGAACCAGACGAAGCTTAGCATGAGCGAGATTCAGCAGGTTTGGAAGGCAATCAAGTCTCTTACAAAGAACCGAACTGTGCTTAAGCGCTCTCCTCTGGAGATTGCAAGAGAGGCTGGCTTCGATGATCCTAATGGTGATGTAGAAACTCGCGTAAAAACCGCAATTCTCGCCTTGGAAGAGGCTGGCTACATTGAACGTAAGCAGAATTGCCCTCAGGTTTACGCCACTGGCATTCAAGTTTCAAATATGGATGAAGCTCGTAGTAAGATTACAGCTTCCAATATGTTTGATGAAAAACAGAAAGAGAATGCCATTAGAATTATAAGTCTTCTGATTTCTCAGCGAAATACTTTTAAATCCAAAGGTGACGAGGCTGAATCCCGCATTGATTATATAGCCGATATCCTAGGTATGGAATGCAGTGCTGTTCAGGAAACAGTTCAGCTCCTGCGCGCAGAGAACGTGCTTGCAGATTCCAAGGATATGACCGCCTACATCAAGAAGGGTGATGGCGAAAACAAGTCCAAGTTGGTTGTAAAGCGTTTTGAAGCTCTTGAGAACTTTATTATTTCAAAACTAAAAACAGGGAAGACTGTTTTCAACCTCAAGGAATTGAACGAGGAAGCCGCTGCGGCTGGTATCAAAAAGGCCAACGTTAAGGATATAAAGACCATTCTTTATTTCTGGATGATCAATGGCCTTATCGAAAAGAACTACTGCTCTGATATTTGCACAAAGATTGAACCGAAGGTCTCCCTTGAAAATTTGGTAGAAGACTTTAATCATCGTGTTCAGTTGGCTCATTTTGTTATTGACCAGCTTTATCAGGCTAATTACGATGCCAAGACAAATTCTCGTGAAGAAGCTCTGATCCAATTCTCTGAAAAAGAATTGCTGACAGCGTATGAAAATCAGATTTCGTTATTTGACAAGACTCCGGTTTCATATAAGGATCTCGAAAAATCCCTCCTGTATCTTTCCAAGATTAATTCTTTGCAGTTGGAAGATGGCTTCCTTGTGCTGTATAACGCACTTGAAATTCATAGAATTGAAAAGAGCAATTTGATCAAGTATAAAGTTGACGACTATGAAAAGTTGAACAACTTCTACCAAATGAAAATGCAGCAAATCCATATTGTTGGTGAATATGCCAACATGATGGTACGCGATAGCAAACAGGCTCAGGTTTTTGTAAGTGATTATTTCGCTCTCGATTACAAGATGTTCTTGAACAAGTATTTCAAGGGCAATCGCATGGATGAAATCAATCACAATATCACTCCAGAAAAGTACCACGAAATTGTAGATTCCCTTTCTGAACGTCAGAAGCAGATTATTGAAGATAAGAATAGCCAATACATTATGGTGGCAGCAGGCCCGGGAAGTGGAAAGACTAGAGTCCTCGTGCATAAGCTGGCCTCCTTGATGCTGTTGGAAGACGTGAAGCACGAACAGTTGCTGATGCTCACATTCTCTCGTAGTGCAGCCATTGACTTTAAGGAAAAACTCCATAAGCTGATCGGTAGTGCAGCCTCCTTCTTGACTGCAAAAACATTCCATTCCTACGCATTTGATTTGCTAGGAACTATGGGTGACCTAGATAAAGCAGGTTCCGCTGTTGAAATGGCTGTGGAAAAAATCAAGGAAGGGGAAATTGAGCATAGCAAGATCACCAAGAAGGTCTTGGTAATTGATGAAGCCCAAGATATGGATGAACATCAGTTCGCCCTGGTTCAGGCCCTCATTGAAGAAAATGAGGATATGCGTGTTATTGCCGTAGGCGATGATGACCAGAATATTTTCGAAGGGGTCCATCAGAAGGCCGGTTCGAAGTCTGTAGATTTAAATCGCTTTATGGATCTTTATAAGGCGAAGAAGTACGAACTGGTGGAAAATTACCGCAGCATTAAAAAGGTTGTAGACTTTAGTAACGCCTTCGTTCAGGATATTCCCAATCGCTTAAAGGTGAATCCCATTAGAGCTGTAAATGATGGGGAAGGTGCCGTCAGGGTTCGAAAGTTTAATTCGCCTCACATGGAATACGCCATTGTTGAACACTTGAAAAAGTACTCCAACTATGGAACAGTTTGTGTTTTAACGCAGACCAATGATGATGCTTTGAAAATGATGGCCCTTTTGAATCACGAAAAAATCAGGGCGAAGTTGATTCAGGACAGTGACGGGTTCTCGCTCCATGATCTTGTTGAATTCAGAAGCTTTATGAAATGGCTCTCCAGTAATGAAGATCCTGTCATTAGTACAGAAGAATGGGATTCTGCAATGGGTAAGCTACAACAGTACTATCAAAAGAGCGCGTTGTTGCCTATTTGCATAAAGGCGCTTAAGGTTTATCAGAAGCATAACGATCGCCTTTATCGAAATGATTTGAAGCTTTTCTTGATGGAATCGAGGGTGTCAGACTTTGAACGCGGTGAAAAGAATGAAGTTGTAGTTTCTACGATTCATAAGGCAAAAGGTCGTGAATTTGACAGAGTCTACATGCTGATTAAGGATCAAAGGGCTAGCTCGGAACAAGGCCGCCGTGTATTGTATGTGGGTTTTACTCGTGCGAAGAAGCAACTGTATGTTTTCCACTGCTGCCCCTTCTTGGATAAGTATGCTCCCGTTATAGAGGAACATGCGAGGTATTCGGAACCTGCAGAAATCATTTGCCAGTTTGGCCATAAAGATATGTTCTTGAGCTATTCTTATGGAGAGACTGTTGACGAAGGTGGAGGACTGAAAAAACGAATCTTCAAATTACATAGCGGTGATATATTGAAGTATTCCCATGGTGGACTGTATGACTTCAGCGATTCCAAGAATCCGGTAGCCGTATTGTCTAAAAAGGCTAAGGAAAAGATTTCTCATCTTAAGGACTTGGGATATTCTGTGAAAAATGTACGAATCCGTTATGTAGTGGCCTGGCATGATAAGGAACGTGAAGAAGAAATTCCTATTATCTTGCCTGAAATTGAACTGGTGAAGAAGCATGGCTAAGTATATTCTTGTAGAAGCAAGTGGAAACACTTCTTAAGAATCTTGATTCGCAAAAAAAACTTACCATTTCCGAAATGGGAAAAATCAGCTACAAACTCTAAATAAAGTCATACAACCATTTTCCCGGCGTGGGGAATATGGTTTATTCTCGATCCCACAGTTTCTCTTCTTTGTAAACGATATTCTCGTCTGCGGCAATGCCTATGCAACCAAGATTTACCATCTTGGCGATAACGCATGCAATGGTGCGAGGGTCCTGAAAACAACGTCCAAACTTTTCGTCTATGTAGTCGCGCAGTTTCCTTACGTTTCCTGGGCGCTGGTCGCAATCTTTTAGACTCAGCCTGACCGCATCTACTCCCGCGCCAAATTCCTCGCCGCAGAATCCCGGATAGAATCCACTCTTTATGTATTTCTCGATTTCCTGCATATAGCCTCGCTTTTTGATGCAAATATATCCTTATGGAATGACAAATGCTGTCAAGTGCCTCAGATGTCGCCCGCAAGGCGGCAAATATTTTTCCAATTTTGTCACAAAAGTGTCAAAAATAAATGGTACTTTTCTCTACAAACAAGGAGAAAGCCTTTTCAATTGACCGTCTTTAATTTCTTATATTGTCACTATGCTCATCTATCACGCTAGTAAAGAAATTGTAGAAGTACCCGAGATTCGCAAGACTCGGTTCACCAAGGACTTTTCCTGGGGATTTTATTGTACCAACAACTTTGCACAGGCTGTTCGGTGGGCAAACCGTGGAGATGGGGAACCCCGGGTCAATCATTTCGAGTACACGCCAGATCAGTCGCTGAAAATTCTCACATTCGAGAAAATGACTGATGAATGGTTGGATTTCATTGCAGCATGCCGTAGCGGGAAGGCTCATGATTTCGATATTGTGGAAGGCCCCATGGCAGACGATACGGTCTGGAATTTCGTAAATGACTTCTTGGCAGGGACCATCAACAGAAAGCAGTTCTGGGTCTTGGCGGAATTCAAGCATCCGACCCATCAGATCAGCTTCCATACAGAGGCGGCTTTGCAGTGCTTAAAATTTGTCAAGTGCGAGGTCGTTCATGACTGAATCTCGGAAAGATGATCTCTTTTATGTATGTTCCCTGATTGAGTATGTCGCTCGCGTAACAAAGAATAAGCGCGGGGTGATTGCAAACAAGCTGGGTGAGGCTGGCTTTGCGAAGGAACTGAAAGACGCAGGTGTCAACCACAGCCTTAGCTTTGAGCAAGTGGGCGAGGAAGTTGTCGAACGTTACGGCATACCTGCAGGCACCTTTGAAACTATAGAAAACTGCAAATACTCCGTTCCTTCCTATACCGACATCGGACGCCTTTACAGCATCATGGTCCAGGATTGTGCACGTCCGGGCGAAGAGATTAAAACTGCCATCCAAATTTTTTCTTCGGTCATTAGCGACTACATCTCCAATTTCAATTCCGACTGCTATTACCAAAATCCCAGCTACCTGGAAGAATCCTTCAGGGCCGGTAAACTGCTTTAAGTGAAGTTCATACAACCATTTTGTTGACGTCAACAAAATGGTCTTAAAAATACTTCCGGTTCATCGCTTCAAGTAATTCCACGTTAAGAGTATTGTCTAAGTCAGGAATTACGCTGTCAATGGAACAATAGGGGCAAAGCGCAGTGTCTTCGCCATCATCAGTCCATTCAGTGATTTCAGACGGGGTGAACGATCGTTTGCAATAGAAACATCCACATTGAGTTGCTGAGGACAAAACGCCCCTGTTCCTAAAGCTGAGCTTATGAAGTTCATCAAAATTCATGTAAAGTAATATAGTCATTTTTGCATCTTTTAAGTGGATTATTTTTGACAATCAAAGTACTTGAAATTTCTCTTGCATTTGCATATATTTCTTTCTGAAATTCATCACTCCTTGCGACAGTCGACATAGACTTGCAAAAGTCCGTACGTGCATTCGCGGCAAGGTTCATTAACCATCTGGTTGATGTTGTTGGATAGCTGGCAGGAGACGCTGCCTGCTCGAGAGCGTAAGTTCGCCACAAGGTGGAATTGCGCCAAGTAATGCCGGGGAAGGCCCCCGCCAACAACAAAACTAGAACATCTTCATAATCAAAAGTATGCTATCGATCATCTTCCCGGCGTGGGGAAAATGATGTTCTTTGCCGTTGTGGTTTTGCAGAATCACGACATAGGAGATTATTATGGTAAAAAAGGTTGTTGGCGTGAGCCGCGCTGTTTTTCCAAAATGTGAAACACTGTCTCACAAATTGACTTGGAGTCATTAGCGAGGAGGGCAAGATGGATAAGGTCAGTCCGATTTACAATAACATTGTTCAGCAGATCAAGTCTGCTATTCTTGAGAGTCAGCTGGAGTCCGCCCGAGCAGTCAATCAACAAATGCTTTCTCTGTATAGCATTAAGAAAATGCGTCAATTTTACGAGAAATGGGAAGAGTTTTTAAATCGCTCGCCAATGGCGGGCGAATTGGAAAAGGCTGAATTTGACATAAAAACGCCAATTATACCCATTCACGCTCTAATAAACTTAAATCGTTCGCCAATGGCGGAAGTCCGAAAACGCTCCATACGCAAAAGGCCATTTCGATGTTCAAGGACGAGTACCTCCTGGATTTTATCAATGTGGAGGAATTGGGGGAGCGCAACCCGCAGGATATTGACGAACGCGTGGTTGAAAAAGCCATTGTCCAGAATGTCAAGAATTTCATTTTGACCTTCGGCAAGGATTTTACGTATGTGGGCCATCAGGTTCATATCGAAAAATTTGAACACGACATGTGGGTGGACCTGCTCTTTTTCAATCGCGAATTGCGCAGCCTTGTCGTTGTCGAACTTAAGACGGGCTACCCAAACGGATTTGCTACGTTTGCTTAAAAATAGTGGCGGTGTAAAAGCTAAAAATGGCGGTGTAAATTTGTTGCGGTTGGCGGTGTAAATGTTTCGGAAGCAATTCTTGCAGAAATCAAGAAAAATCCCGGAATGAACGCCCCTGCGATTGCTGCGAAACTCACTCTGGCCTTGCGAACGACTCAGCGTTATCTAAAGACCTTGACTGACGACAAGAAAATTGAATTTAGAGGAGCCCCGAAGAACGGCGGGTATTTTGTAAATCTCGAAAATTCAAACAATTGAGTTGGAGCCACTATACCGAAATCTTGAAGTCTTATGGAATGACAAATGCAGTCAAATGAATTTCCAATTTTGTCACTAAAGTGTCAAAAATAAATGGTACTTTTCTTTGCATAACAAGGAGAATGCCATGAAAAAGATTATTACCGCTTGCCTGTTACTGATAGCCTTTGCGAATGCAGGCAATCAGACTTTCAAGAATCTCCACAAATGCACCAAGTTGGCAGACCGTTTGATCTGCTCCCAGGGAGGCATGCATGCCGAAGGATTTGTCTATTTGTTTAAGGAAAAAAAGCTGTATAAGTACGAAGCATCCGTAGCAATGCTTGGTATTGATAGAACTTCTAGCAAATTATTTATCCGCAAGGCCGAATCCTATCGCCTTTCCCCAATAAACGAAGGTAGGCAGGATTGCGAATTTTTCCAGGTCTCTGACATTGAAGAATTTTATTGCGATAGGTTTGAAACCAAGCACTATTTTAAAGACAAGTACGGTTTCGGCAGAGAAGAAATTCTAAAGGACAAAACCTACGAATACTGCGATGAAATGTTCAACAAGTTGTTGCCTTAAGTTACTTTGTAAAATTTTCGCAAGTACCTTGCCAAGAACGGTACTTTAGCTACATTACATCCCGACGCACTACTCTATCGAATGGAGTGGTGCGTCTTTGTTTTATACGGCATTCCCGTATTTGCCAAGACGCCCCTAACAAGAACAAATCACAGGAGGCTGTATGGCTAAAAAAGAAATCTCAACTTATTCTCAGCAAACTTTTGAAAGCATCAAGCATGTAGACGAAAACGGTGTCGAATTCTGGTATGCAAGGGAACTGCAGACAGCGTTGGAATACACACAATGGCGTCGTTTCGAAGATGCTGTTGATAGAGCAAAAGTGGCGTGTGAAGCTAGTGGAATTGAAGTTACAGACCATTTTGCCGACGTTGGCAAAATGGTATCCCTTGGCTCCGGATCTGAACGTGAAATCAGCGATGTCAAACTTTCTCGCTATATGCGCTTTATTCAATTGTGAACGCAGTGCGTTCGCAATTGAATTGGACTAAGTATGATTGATTGTTGCCCAAAGTGACCGAAAACATATGCATGATGCTTTGGACAAGTTTATTGATAAGGCGTTAGTTATATGACCTCATGAAATGACTTTTGCGAATTATGAATAAGCTACATATTCTTTGAATTTTTATCATTTTGCCGGCGTTGGCAAAATGATAAATGTGGATGCTCTAACTTTTTCTATCTTTCAGCTTGATGAACGCAAATCCCTTTGAACTGAAGAAGACGTCCACCAAGTCCAAGGCCCGCCTTGGGGTGATTCACACGGCACACGGCGATGTGACTACGCCCATCTTTATGCCGGTGGGCACCAACGCCACAGTCAAGGGGATTACCAGCCGCGATATCAAGGAGCTGGAAGCGGAAATCATCCTGGCAAACACTTACCACCTTTACCTGCGTCCGGGCACGAAGACCGTGGCGGAGGCTGGCGGCGTCCAGAAGTTCATGGGCTTTAACGGCCCCATGCTTACGGACAGTGGCGGATTCCAGGTGTGGAGTCTCAAGCAGTTCCGCAAGATTACCGAAGAAGGTGTTCGCTTCAAGAGCCTGCTGGATGGTTCCAGGCACATGTTCACGCCGGCAAGCGTTATGCAGGCCCAGCGCGAAATCGGTGCGGATATCATCATGGCCTTTGACGAATGCACGCCGTACCCCAGCACTTTGGAAGAGGCCGACGAATCCTTACGCCTGACGCTGAAGTGGACCCGGGAGGCCAAGGAATGGCTGGAGGCAAACCCGCCTATTCACGGCTTCCCGCAGTTTTTCTTCGGGATAGTGCAGGGCGGCATGCACAAGGAACTGCGCCAGAAGTCCATCGAGGCACTTAAGGAAATCGGTCCCGACGGTTACGCCATGGGCGGCCTCTCGGTGGGGGAGCCTGTAGAAATCATGTACGAGATTGCGGACTTCTGCACAAACCTACTGCCCGAAGACCGCGCCCGTTACGTGATGGGGGTGGGTACGCCCTGGAACCTGCTGGAACTGATCCGCCGTGGGGTAGACATGTGCGACTGCATTCTGCCGGCGAAAAACGCCCAAGACGGCCTGGTCTATACAAGCCAGGGCGTTCTCCGCTACAAGAATCAGAAGTTCGCCCACGATTTCGACCACCCGCTGGACCCGGAATGCGACTGCTACTGCTGCCGCAATTACAGCCGCGGCTACATGCGTCACCTGCATAAAGCAAAAGAGCCCCTGGGATGGACTCTTTCTGTAATTCATAATCTGCGCTTTTACATCAAGCTTATGCAACAGGCCAAGGCCCACATTGCCGACGACACCTTCGAGGAATGGGCCGACGAAATGATTCCCAAGCTGCAGCAGAACCTTTAAAAGCAGCTGTTCTCGTCATAGCAAAACTTCCAAAGCCCCTTCAGGGGCTTTTTCATTTGACAAATAAAAATTCTTTAGTATCTTGAACAGTATGGCAATGAACCACCACCTATTTACCGGTCAATGCGAATCCGTGGGTGAAGCCCACGTCACGAACACTACAACGGCAAACGATGGCGTAAAATCCAAGAATCTGCCGACACACGCAGGAAAGTCTCCCGTCAGGAGGCACAACGTTCCTCGCGCCCCCAAGAAGTAGTCGTATTCGCTCATGACAAATAAAGCCCGCAGACCTTATCTGCGAGCTGTTTTGAAGTATTTAAAATCAAGATTACTGAACCTTGAACTTGGTGACTTTCACCAGGCCGTTATTCATGTATTCTCTTCGCAGGTAGACGCCTGCTTGCTCCGGCTTGCCCGACAGCAGAACGCCAGTCATGCTAAAGTACTGGACTCGCACCGGAACTGCAGCAAAATGAACATTGATCGGAATACCGCCAATCGCTTTGGGAATTGTGTCAAGTTGTGCCAAACAGTTACCCGGATCTTCAGGAGTATTTAAGCAAACAAGAGTATCTTGTTCAGGGAACTTTTGTACGCACTTGCCTGATTCATCCAGAACTTCGTCATCCTTGCAGACCACCGGTTCCACGTAGGGGTGTTCCGGATCGTTCACCACCACCTTGAATTTTTCGTAGGTCTTGCAGCCGGATTCGTTGGTGTATTCCACGGTGTAAATACCGCTGTTCTGCCATTGCAAATTCTTCAGGGTCACTTCGCGGGTGGTAGCGCCAAAGTCCGCCGGGCCGCTCCATTTCCAGATTTTTCCGTCCCAGGGGTGGGGGCCAAACAGCAGGTCGCTGCCGGGTTCCACCAGCAGATCCGTAGATTCGCTCCAGCCGCCTTCGCCCGCCTTAACGTAGGGAACAATCTTTGTGCCAGAGCAAGGGCCTACAACAGGCTCGCCGGAAGCCAGTACCTTCAACGTGTCGGGAATGGGAATCACCTTGGGCTCGAAATCCGCAGTGGGGAAGGCCTTCATGAGGCGAGCAGTTTCTTCGGCGGTAATGGGCAGCACGGTGCCGTGGCGAGGAGTAAACGCCCCCGCCATCTTGGTATCCTGCACAAAGGTAAAGTTGGTCAGGTCCGGGCTGCTGGTAAACTGGTAATGGCCATTCATGTAGCAGTCGTACATCAGAATCCAGGAATCCTGATTGATAAGCTTGAACACGCCTGCGCCTTCCACCGCTTCCTTGGTCTGCTGCAGGGTTCCGCTGGGCTTGCTCCACTGGGAACCTTCCTTGCCGGCGGGAGCCGTCAACTTTTTGGCGGTAGTCTTGCAGATGCCGCCTTCGCCTTCGTTCTTGAAGAAGGCGTGGTAAAGGCTGTCGTTTTCGTTATAGACGATGTCCATGTCGATGGTGGCAGAACCGCGGTCAAAGAAGTAGGTGGGCTTGCCAATCACATCGGTAAAGTCGTCGTTGGCGTACAGGTAGTACACCTTGTCGTAGGGAATGGTACCGTCGTTGGTCAGCAGCGAGAAATAGATCATCAGACGGCCCAAGGAGCCGTCGGCGTTTTCGTAATCCTTGTCCCAGATGGTTTCGGGAGCCCACACGCGGGTCACGTTGGCAAAGTTCGTTCCCTTGTACTTATCCGGGAAATGAACCGTGCTATGGGACCAGTTCACCAGATCCTTGGAGCGCATCAGCACCATGCCGCGGTTACTTGCCCAGCCCTCGGCGCTCTTCATGTCTGTATGGACCATGTAGAAATATCCGTCGGGCGCACGCAAAATGTGGGGGTCGCGAAGCCCCTTCTTAAGGCTCACGGAATCCGCAGCCAGCACGCGGTTACCGCCGTTCATGGCCGTAAAGTTGTAGCCGTCGTTACTGATGGCGTAGTAAATGTTCTCGTTGTTGTTTGCCGGGAAATAGATGAAAAGATAGTTGGAATAGGGCTCGTAACCATGAATGGAAACGTCGAACTTTTTCGTTTCAATCTGGGTGCCGTCGGTTACGTTGGCGGACAGCTGGACAGTCTTACTTTTGTCGATGAGGCGAGCAGCGATGGTTCCATCGTTCTTTAGGAAGGTGGTATCGCTGGAGGTCCAGTAAATGCGTACGTTTTCGCAACCAGAAATGCCTGCACCTGTGGTGGGCAAGGTCAAATCCTTATACAGGTTGTTCAAGTGTGCGTTTAGCGTCAACTTTGCGGCACAATCCGAAAGCCCGGCGGCAAAGGAAGCTCCTGCGCAAATTCCTACAGCCCCAATAACTGTGGAAGCCTTCAAAATACCCAATTTATTGAAAAATCCTATTCCCTTTTTCATATCCAATCCCTTTGGTATTGAATATACCATTTTCTTTTAGGCAGTAGGGGAGAAAGGATTTGCTAATAAAGGACAATTTGTCCATAAAGAGTAATAAAAAAGCCCCGGGGCATTAAACCTCGGGGAATTTTTTCTTACAGCTTGGATTGCCACGCCCTCGCGGGCTCGCAATGACATGCTGGACTGGATCCTTCGACTTCGTTGCTTCGCAACTACGCTCAGGATGACACCTAAAGGTGTCACTTAAACAGGTTCTTCATCTTCTCAAGGAAGGATTCTTCCTGGGCAGTTTCCTTGTCCTTACGGAGTTCGGCCAGCTTCTGGTAGAGTTCCTTTTCTTCCTTGGACAAGTCCTTCGGGATATCTACGCCGATTTCGACGTAAAGGCTACCACGGTCGCCACGCTTATGCAGCGGGTACAGGCCCTGTTCACGGAGGCGCAGGATGCTGCCAGCTTGGGTGCCGGCCGCAATCTTGATCTGCACTTCATCGCCTTCCAGGGTAGGAATGCGCTGGGTGCCGCCAAGAACCAGGCGATGTACGGGAACCTTCACTTCGCAGTGCAGGTCGTCGCCTTCGCGGGTGTAGAAGTCGTCGGGCTTTTCGGTCACAACGGCAAGCAGGTCGCCGCTGGCACCGCCACGAGGGCCGCAGTTGCCTTCGCCACGGAGGTTCAGGTACTGGCCATCGGAAACGCCAGCCGGAATCTTGATGGAGATTTCTTCCGTTTCCTGTACGCGGCCTTCGCCACGGCAGTTGGAGCAGGGCTTTGCGATAGTTTCGCCCATGCCGTTACAAGTGGGGCAGGCGCTTTCAGAAATCATCTGGAAGAAACCGCCTGTTGCGCGGCGTACTCGACCGGTGCCATGGCAAGTGCTACATTCGGTAACGTTCTCGCCGCCCTTGCCGTTACATTCGGTACAGGGTGTATAGCGCTTCAGGCGAACCTTCTTGGTGCAGCCTTCGAAGATTTCCTTGTAGCTCAGGGCCACCTTGATCTGCAAATCGTTTCCGCGGGGAGGGCCTGCCTTACGGCTACGGCCGCGACCGCCGCCGCCAAAACCAAAGCCACCGCCAAAGATGTCACCAAACTGGCTGAAGATGTCTTCGAAGCTTCCGAAACCACCGCCGCCAAATCCGCCACCGCCGAAACCGCCACCAGGTGCGTTAAAGCCAAACTGGTCGTAGTTCTTGCGCTTTTCAGGATTGGACAGCACGTCGTAAGCTTCTGCAGCTTCCTTGAACTTTTCTTCCGCTTCCTTGTCACCCGGGTTCTTGTCCGGATGATACTTGATGGCAAGCTTCTTATAAGCGTGCTTGATTTCGTCAGCACTTGCGTCCTTACCGACGCCTAGAACTTCGTAATAATCTCTTTTATCTGCCATGTTTGCCCTCCCGGGCAATTACTAATTATGAATTACGAATTAAAATTTTTTATTCGCAAGACATTCAAAATCGATTTTGCGACGTATTCAAATATGCAAAAACAAGCAAGGCAAGTGCCGCGACAGAAAATTCATTTTCTGGCATGGCCGAGCCGAAGCCTGTTTTATGCAAAAAGGATTGCCCGAAAAACGGGCGAATCCTAAATGCTTTTGGTAGCGGGGGAGGTTTGCACCAGCGTTCGCTAGCGGAACCACCGGCCGCCAACCGCGTTAATCATTAGTCAACGACTTCAGCGTCGACAACTTCCGGACCGTCGCCCTTCTTTTCGGACTTGGGCTGTTCAGAAGCGCCCGGCTGAGGACCCGGCTGAGCCTGGTTTGCACCGGCAGCCTGAGCCATGGAGGAGATCATGCCCTGGAGCTTGTCCATAGCGGCCTTGATTTCTTCCTTGGTACCGTTATCCTTCTTGTCCTTGATTTCCTGGATAGCAGCTTCCAGCTGAGCCTTAGTGTCGGCAGGCAGCTTGTCGCCGAATTCCTTGATCTGGCCTTCAGCCTGGTATGCCATCTGTTCGGCCTGGTTCTTGATGTCCACCAGTTCGCGCTGTTCCTTATCCTTGGCAGCGTTGGCTTCGGCATCCTTAACCATCTTGTTGATTTCGTCTTCGGAGAGGCCACTGGAGGAAGTAATCTTGATGGACTGTTCCTTACCGGTTTCCTTATCCTTAGCGGAAACGTGTACGATACCGTTGGCGTCGATGTCGAAGGTCACTTCGATCTGAGGAACGCCGCGGGGCTTCTTCGGAAGGTCGGTGAGGTCGAACTTACCGAGGGTACGGTTGTCGCGAGCAAATTCACGTTCACCCTGGAGAACATGGATGGTCACTGCCGGCTGGTTGTCTTCGGCGGTAGAGAACACCTGGCTCTTCTTGGTGGGGATGGTGGTGTTACGGTCGATGAGCTTGGTCATGACGCCACCGAGAGTTTCGATACCCAGAGAAAGCGGGGTCACGTCGAGGAGCAAAACGTCCTTCACAGCGGAGTCGCCGCTAAGAACTGCGCCCTGAACTGCAGCACCGATTGCCACAACTTCGTCGGGGTTCACAGTCTTGTTGGGTTCCTTACCGAAGTACTTCTTAACAGCTTCCTGAACGGCCGGAATACGGGTAGAACCACCAACCAGGATCACTTCATCGATTTCAGACAGGGACAGGCCAGAGTCTGCGAGAGCCTTGCGGCAGGGTTCCATGGAACGTTCCACCAGGTGAGCGGTCAGCTGGTCGAACTTTGCACGGCTGAGGGTCAGGTCCAAGTGCTTCGGGCCAGTTGCGTCAGCGGTGATGAAGGGGAGGTTGATGTTGGTAGAAGTGGTAGCAGAAAGGTCAATCTTTGCCTTTTCAGCAGCGTCCTTCAAACGCTGGAGAGCCATCTTGTCCTTCTTCAGGTCGATGGAGGGATTTTCCTTCTTGAATTCGTCGTTGATCCAGTCGATGATGACTTCGTCGAAGTTGTCACCGCCCAGCATGGTGTCGCCGTTGGTGGACTTCACGGAGAACATACCGTCGTCGATTTCCAGGATGGAGATATCGAAGGTACCACCACCCAGGTCATAAACGGCAACCTTTTCGCTCTTCTTGGAGTCAAGGCCGTAGGCGAGTGCAGCAGCGGTCGGTTCGTTCACGATACGGAGAACTTCAAGGCCAGCGATCTTACCAGCGTCCTTGGTAGCCTGACGCTGAGCGTCGTTGAAGTATGCCGGAACGGTAATCACAGCCTGGGAAACGGTTTCGCCCAGGTAGTCTTCTGCAATCTTCTTCATGGTCTGAAGAACTGCAGCGGAAATTTCAGGAGGAGCGAACTGCTTGTCGTCAATCTGCACGCGGATCGGATCGGAACCGGTACCAACGAGCTTGTACGGCATGTTCTTTTCCACAGCGGAGCATTCGCCAGCGGAGCGGCCCATGAAGCGCTTAATGGAGTAAATGGTCTTTTCGGGGTTGGTAATTGCCTGACGCTTTGCAACATGGCCCACCAGACGTTCGCCGGTCTTGCCGAATGCGACGATAGACGGAGTAGTGCGGAAACCTTCTGCGTTTGCGATCACTACGGGCTTGCCACCTTCCATAACGGAAACGCAGCTGTTGGTTGTACCAAGGTCGATACCGATAATCTTGCTCATTTTTGAGTCTCCTATTTTTTAATTCTTGCCGCCCGCGAATCAATCTGAACGGGGCGATTTTTACGCCCATACATAAGCAAAACCCGTGCCAAATGCTAATAACTGGCAAAAAACGGCCATTTTGTTTCGTTCTGAAACAAGAAAAAGCCCTAAATCGGGGGAAAAAAGGCGCGTTTCATATTAAAACACCCTGTAAAAGGGGTGGGGGAGGCACCCCCCTGCCTTCAGCCTTGCCCCTCTTGCGTCACTCAAGAGCGTTTCCTTTTACGTCATCCTGGAGCGTAGCGACGGGATCCATACATTTCATACGGTCGTTTGACAGGGGCAAGTCTTCCGTCACCCCCTCTGCGGGCGCTCGCCGCCCCGCAACGCCCCGGCTCCTCATAAAAATAATGCTGGGGGAGAGTCCAATCTTGTTTGAAGACCATTTATTTGCGACATTTTTCCATTCAGTAAATGTGGGTATTCGCCATCCATTTGGACATATTCCTTGCATATTTAGAGAATCTTTACAATCTCGTTTAGGTTTAAATGCTGAATAAAAGAATTCGTGCATTCTCGCAAAGAAATCCATCTAGTTTTATTCGTCCTTGAACGAAATTTTTTTATAATCAGTTCCCATGGAATGTTGTTTATTGATGAATTTGCATAAACAAGGATGCCTATTGACGATGTTTTGGATAATCTAAAAAGTTTATTTGCAGAATTATAAACTTTCCCTCGACCAAGAGAATTTGTCAATGTTGCAGCGCTATCTGCAGCCATGGCAACGCCATTTTTATTCATTATAAGAACTTCCGCCGTCATAACAACCTTTTTTATTTTCTTAATCCTTTATGCAGCGAACAGAAACTGCTTCAGTCTTGTCGTTTCCGTTTATTATTTGCGCTTTTCGTTCACATCCAGTTAATGATGCAGGTCCTTTAATTTCAAGAACAGAATATTTAGATTTACTGTATTCATCACTTAACATTATATCGGCTGCTACATGCAAAAGATTAAATTCTCTGCCAGAGGCCGAATAATATCCTGATGGCAATGCAGAAAAACCATATGCATCGGTCCCATTGCACCCACTTTGCCAATTTTTAGAAGACATCAGATTCTTATTTTCTCCGGTGTTTTTTAATAAGATTTCGATTTCGGTACGAGTAGGGATGTGCCATTTTTCTGGGCAAATGCCTTGAATTGGAGAACTTGGTGAACAGGTAACCCCATATCCGCAGCCCGTTGTTAGAGAATCCAGTGCTGCACCCCAAAAATATAATCTTCCATATTTTTTACAAGTGTCCGGATCATGATGGCAAACACTTCTATTTAAATAAGCCAAACTATCGCATTCAAAATCCAGATTTTCAGCCATCCATTCCTGATTACCTATTTTCACAGTTTTGTATGTTTTTCCATTACGCTCATCAAACAATGAACCATATTCACAGGTGTCTTCCTTTGCTGTTTTGCATTTTTTTGCCATAATTGAACTGGAGGATTCTATTATGCCGCTTGAGGACTCCGCAGAACTGGACGACCCAGCCTTGCCGCTCGATGACTCCACTACAGATGACGAAGACGGCTCCTCGCTAGACGAACTTTCAACCGACGAAGAGGATTCTGCCACGCTAGAAGAACTCTTTTCCGACGAAGACGACTCTGCGACAACATCCGAAGAACTGCTGCCAGCCGCCCCCTCGCTCGATGACGACTTTTCGCTCTTACCGCTACTGCTGGACTCAACTTTTCCGGAACTAGACGAGGATTTTCCGTCGCTGGAGGAACTGCCGCCGATCGCCTTCTCGCTCGACGAAGACTCGTTCGGCTCCGCTGACTGCGGAGCCTGTCCTGAACTAGTCGAAGGACTCTCAGTGACACTTGATGATGAACTGTTGCCAGGAATCACGTCGTCGCTGGAGGAGGAGAGGGTAACCTCGCCATCCGCAGGCCCCGCCGGGGAATCGCTCGATGCATCGTCCCCGCAAGCATTGCCAAGCAACGCCGCCACCACAACCATACTCCCCAGAACAAACTTCTTCAGCATAAATAACCTCGCCCCTAAATATAACCAAAACCCCGCCCCCAAAAACAACCACCCCGTGACCAAACACACTGAAAACGCCCGATTTTGTCATAATCTGACATAGCAATTGAATTATATTTACTCGCAGACAATTGTCTATGGAGTTTTCATGGCATACGACAAGCAGGAACGTATGTCCGCTCTCGAGGAATCGGATGAAGTCTTTTACGCCAAGATGCAAAAGGGCTTAGACGACATGCGCAAGAGCTGATGCCGAAAAATTCATCAAGGGATTGATGATCTCATAGCAAAAATCCTCCGTGGGGGAGGCGTCCCCCTTTACTTGCTAAAGTCAAAGAATGCTGCGGGATCCGTTCCGAAGATTTCGCCAAGCTTTACCGCCATCTTGCGGGATACCGCCCTACGTCCGTTTTCCATGGCGCAGAGGTTCTGGACCTGAATTCCGAGTTTTTCCGCAAGGGTGACCTGCGACCAGTTGCGCAAATCGCGGTTCGCGACAATCATTTCGCCGGGAGTGGAATCCAGATTCTTGAACCAGTCGGATTCCTCGAAGGGAATCGAATCCTCATTTTTGCAGACCGCCACATTTTCGGGCTTGTAGGTATCCTTCAAGAACCTGACAAGCGGAGCAGGGATGTGCTTCGCACGAATTTCAATACGGGGCTTTTTCACGACTGCCAACATAGTATACCTCAATATTTATCGACCCATTTTCGCATGTCCAGCAAGCAACCCAATTCAGGGCGATGTGACAATGATACCTGTTATCGCCAAGTTTTGAGTAATGCCAGAAAAGTGGTTGTATAGGTCCAGAGACCTTTAGCGACTGCAGTAGAGCCTTCAGCTTGTTCTGCACCGCTCTAGGCATTGTTTTCGCCGAACGATCCGCCTTTTTGGTTATGGTTACATTGTACATATTAGAATATAATCGATTTTTGATTATTCGTCAATAGGGTTTAACATTAACAAACAAAAAAAAGCCGGCTTTTGATATAAAACTCCCAGAGTACTCTGGGGATATAACAAAAGTCGGCTTTTCTAGTCGAACGTGGCTTGTAGACGGAATTCCGCTACCAGTGCTTGTCAAGTTTTAATATACAAAAAAAACTAGGACGCGAAAAGTATCGCCAGCAGGGCCATCCACTCGCGGCGAGATAAAACGCCCTCTACTTCATACAGGTTCTTTCCGCAATATTCCTTCAGTTTAGCCATGATATCCTCTTTTTGGGGACTTCCATTTGAATATAATAAAAACCCCGGCCTTCTTTACGAGAGGTCGGGGTTTTAAATGAGGGGAAGTTCCGCGCGGTTTAAGATTCGCGCAAGCTTATTCCCCGACTTGCAGTTTCAGGGTCTTTCCGGCGGGGTTGCGGACGACGTAGACGCCGCTCCCGAAGCCGGCGGTCTTGAGTCCGGCCTTGAGGTCTGCGGAGGAGGTTGCACCATCCAGGCGAACCTTGCCCAGCTGATGGCCCGTCAGGTCAAAGACCTTGTATTCGTCTGCAGCTTTTACGAAGAAACCTGCAAAATTGGACTTTATAGCCGTCTCCGCATAGTCTTCTGGAGTTTCGGAAGATTCGTTACGAATTTCTTCGGCAGACTTGTCGCTTGCCCCAAAGGCGATCCAGTCCAGGTTCACGTAGTCGGTGGTCATCAGAACCCTGAGCACGTGTTCACCCTTGGCCAGTTCCTTGGTGGTCTTACCCTTGAAAGTGTCGTATTTGTCGAAATCGCCGGTTCCCTTCAATTCCAGTTCATCGGTAATAGCCTCGCCATCCATAAAGAGCTGGATGCCAGCTTTTTCCATGCCGGTAGCGTAGGAAAGTTCGTAGGGGAGGGCACCTGCGGCGTCCACATTCACAGTATATTCAAGCCATTCGCCCTTCTGAGTGTAGCCAATGGCATAACCAGTACCTGCGGCAACAACGTCAACGCGGTCTTCACGGTATTCGCCACCCTGATTCTTGGTATCCATGTCGTAATAGGCCTTACCTGCGCCGCCCACATCGTAGTTTTCAAATTCAATGAAGTTCTTCTTGCCTTCAACCTTGGCTCCGATAACCGGCAGTTCGCACTTGGCTTCTGGATCCTTCAGCAAAGCCTCGCAGAAGGGGCCCTGAGGAACAGCGGTCTTGCTGTCTTCAAATTCCCAGTAGTCGGCTTCGAAATCACCAGAGAACATGAAGAATACGTCGTGCTTGCCAACGGCACCGTCAACCGGAACGGTCACCAGGCCATCCTTGGTAAATTCAGCCTTTGCAACTACGGGACCATCCACCTTGTCAAGGCGAACTGTAATGGAGGAAGCCTTCTTTACATTCAGCACAGAAGCAGAGAAGGATTCTGCGCCGGCGTCACCGAATTCCACGCCGCTAATCTTGGTATAGTCGCCGTCTCCAATGCTAGTCAGCACCACATTGCCGGCCTGTCCGTAATTACGGCTCTTGACGCCCTGGCTCCAGGACATAGTGCCAGCTTCTACACGCTGATACGGATTGAAATCTTCCACCTGGGCAATGCCGTTTTCTGGCCAGAAGTCGATTTTTTGGATGGTGCCATCGGCGTTATACTTCATTTCGGCCACAGAAACAGAACGACGTTCCGCATGCTGATAAGCCTGGCCGATGCTAGCCTGATATTCTGCCCAAAGCAGGTAATTCAAGCCAAATACGTAAGATTTACCCTTATAATCAATTATACCCGGATGATTTCCGCGGCTCTTGGGAGAATGGGGCATAATGTCGCCCTTGTAAGTCCAGGGGCCAGTAATCTTGTCGCTCATGGCATAGCCAATACCCTCGGAGCAGCAAGTGGATGCAAAGGACATATAGTAATAGTCGCCATGCTTATAGACCCAGGGACCTTCCTGGTAATCCTTGATCTTGGGATAGGTAACAATAGAACCTTCGGTATGGATCATGTCCTCTTTCAGCTTGATCATGTACAGTTCCGGGTTGCCCCAGTACATATAGGCCTGGCCGTCGTCATCAATCCAGACGGTAGGGTCGATATCGTTCCAATGTTCGCGCTGCCAAACCAGCTGGCCGTTCAAAGGATCCTTGAAAGGTCCATAGGGGCTGTCGGAAACCAGGACGGAAATGCCATGACCATGAATGGGGCAGTACATGTACCATTTGCCGTTACGTTCGATGACCTGTTCGGCCCAGGCACCGTTATTGGACTTATACCATTTAAAGTCGTCCAGGGAGGCTACAGAACCGCGGTCGGTCCAGTTAACCATATCCGTAGAAGTATATAGCAACCAGTCGTACATCATAAAGCCGTCGGCGTTATCGTCGTCGTGGGTCGTATATAGATAGACCGTGTCGCCATGCACGTAGGGAGCCGGATCCGCCGTATATTTGGTTGTTAGAATGGGATGCTGGGCAAAGGCCGCACCAGCCAAAGCCAATACAGAAGAAACCATTAAGAGTCTACCAAACATCTTAATCTCCAGATTAATAAAACACCGGAAATAAAGATACCCACTATGGAGAAAAAAAGACCTGTCTGCACAAATAAGATTATGGATAGTTTATCCATAACCTATTGATGACGGCGGGGCATCTTTTTTTCATCTAGAAGTTGATTCTAACGGCCTTTCCTACGGAATTTCGGATGAGGTAGGCCCCGTTACGGTAGCCGGCGTTCTTGAGGCCTGCCCTGAGGTCTGCGGATGAGGTTGCTCCATCCAGGCGAACCTTGCCCAACTGATGGCCCATCAGGTCAAACACCTTGTATTCGCCAGAAATTCCTGCGTCGAAGACCGGAACCATGGAAATCACCGTGGTAGAATCAGAGGATTCATTACCATCATTCTTTTCTGGATTGGAGGTTTCGTTACGGATTTCTTCGGCAGGCTTGTCGCTTGCACCAAAGGCGATCCAGTCCAGGTTCACGTAGTCGGTGGTCATCATGACCTTCAGCACATGCTCGCCCTTGGCCAGTTCCTTGGAGGTCTTGCCCTTGAAAGTGTCGTATTTGTCGAAATCGCCGGTTCCCTTCAGTTCCAGTTCGTCGGTAATGGCCTCGCCATCCATAAAGAGCTGTATGCCGGCTTTTTCCATGCCGGTAGCATAGGAAAGTTCGTAGGGGAGGGTACCACCAGCTTCCACGTTCACGGTATATTCCAGCCATTCGCCCTTCTGGGTGTAGCCAATGGCATATCCGGTACCTGCGGCAACAATATCGACGCGGTCTTCGCGATATTCGCCACCCTGGTTCTTGGAATCCATGTCGTAGTAGGCCTTGCCTGCGCCGCCTACGTCGTAGTTCTCAAATTCAATGAAGTTTTTCTTGCCTTCCACTGTTGCACCGATAACCGGAAGTTCGCACTTGGCTTCGGGATCCTTCAGCATAGCTTCGCAGAAGGGGCCCTGGGGAACAGCGGTCTTGCTGTCTTCAAATTCCCAGTAGTCGGCTTCAAAATCACCAGAGAACATAAAGAATACGTCGTGTTTGCCAACGGCACCGTCAACCGGAACGGTCACCAGGCCATCCTTGGTAAATTCAGCCTTTGCAACTACGGGGCCATCCACCTTGTCAAGGCGAACGGTAACGGAGGAAGCCTTCTTTACCGTCAAGACAGATGCGGAGAAGGATTCTGCGCCGGCGTCGCCGAATTCCACGCCGCTGATCTTGGTGTACTTGCCATCGGTAAGATTGGTGATAACCGTATTGCCTGCGGCACCGCTCTTACGGACCTTCACTTCTTCGCCCCAGGACATGGTCTCAGCCTCTACACGCTTGTAGGGATTGAAATCTTCCAGCTGGGCCACGCCATTATCCGGCCACCAGTCAATCTTCTGGATAGTTCCGTCGGCATTATACTTCATTTCGGCAACGCCAACAGAACGACGTTCCTTATGCTGGAATTTCAGGCCCATTTTATCGGATTTCTGGTGCCAAAGTTGATAATGATGTCCGAAAACGTAGGATTTCCCCTTGTAATCCACAATTCCCGGGTGGTTACCGTTACTGCGGGAGGAATGAGGCATGATGTCGCCCTTGTAGGTCCAGGGGCCTGTGGGGGAGTCGCTCATGGCGTAACCGATACCTTCCGCACAGCAGGTGGATGCAAAAGCCATGTAGTAATGGCTGTCGTGCTTGTAGAACCAAGGGCCTTCCTGGTAATCCTTGACCTTGGGGTGAGTAACGATATTGCCGGAAGTGCTGATCATGTCTTCGTTAAGCTTGATCATGTACAAATCCGGATTGCCCCAGTACATGTAGGCCTGGCCGTCATCATCCACCCATACGGTGGGGTCGATGTCATTCCAATGCTCCCGCTGCCAAACCAAGGCCTTGTTCAGAGGTTCCTTGAAGGGGCCGTAGGGATTATCTGCCACCAGGACAGAAATTCCGTTACCATGAATGGGGACGTACATGTACCATTTGTTATTGCGGAATACAACCTGCTCAGCCCAAGCGCCATTGGTCTTGGTACTCCACTTGATATCGTTCAGGGAGGCCACAGCCCCGTGGCTAGTCCAGTTGACCATGTCCGTGGAAGTATGCAACAGCCAATCGTACATCACGAACCCTTCGGCGTTATCTTCGTCGTGGGTCGTGTAAAGGTAGAGCGTGTCCCCATGCACCATGGGAGCCGGGTCCGCCGTGTAGTTGGTTGTGATTATCGGCTGCTGTGCAAAGACAGAACCTGCCAAAGCCAATAGGGAAGTTACGGATAAGAGTTTCCCAAACATCTTAATCTCCTGATTGTTATACACCGAAGATAAAGATACCCTGTAAAACAGGGCAAAATAACCCTGCTTTTGCAAACAACTTTGCAACTTCTACAATAACTTTTTGTTTACGAATCCAGATTTGTACGAAAAAAGCCGCCTTATACTTTCGTATAAAACGGCCAAAATTCAATAGGGGAGTGATGTTCGCGAAATGCTTGAACCGCGGTGGCAAATCAGTCGCTAAACATCAGGACCGCCGCGGTGGCAAATCAGTCGCGAAAACTACTTGCCGGAAGAAACGATAACCTTTGCGGGCTTAAGAATCTTGTTCTTGAGCTTGTAGCCCTTCATGAACACGGTTACCACGTGATTTTCGGGAACGGTGTCGCTGGGCTGCTGCATCAGGGCTTCGTGGCAGTTGGGGTCGAATTCCTGACCGGTGGGATCCAGCTGTTCAAGACCAGCGTCGGTGAGGACCTTGGCAAACTGGTCGTGGATCATCTGCATGCCCTTTTCGAAGGTTTCAAGGTCCTTGGCCTTGTTTTCGGAGGCAAAGGCACGTTCAAAATTGTCCAGGACTTCGGAAAGCTTTTCCAGGAGCTTGCCGTTGGCGGTTTCGATGATTTCAAGCTGTTCGCGGGCGCTACGACGGCGGAAGTTGTCGAATTCAGCCATGAGACGCAGGTTGCGATCGTTGGCGGCAGCCAGTTCAGCCTTCAGCACGTCTTCGGCAGATTCGGTGGATTCCGGGGCAGGTTCGGCCGGAGCTTCAGCAGCGTCGGCTGCAGGGGAAGATTCGCCAGAAGCGTTCTGGGCAGAATTGTCGCCAGCGGCCTGGGCCTTTTCAGCCTCAGCAGCCTGCTTCATGATATTTTCAAGGTCCTGTTCAAACTTTGCGCGTTCTTCGGCGGTAGGTTCCTGCAAATTTTCGTCAGCCATTATCAATTTCCTTGTGTAAATACGGGAATGCATCCCAATTCAATTAAAATTCGTCCAATCTTTATGCAAAATACGTGCCAAGGCCAAATATAGGAATTTTGGCTGAAAATCGTTTCATTTTGAAAAATTATGGGCTACACGGAGATTTTTGAAGGAATTTGAGGCCATTTTTGCATTTTGCAAACACCTGTTGTCAATCTGGATCATTTTGCAAACAGTTGTTGTCTTTGTGAGCCATAGAGAATGTTCCAAGGTTTGAAGGATTCTAAATTGTGCCCGCCGGTGGATGCCGGCAAGTTGCTACATAACCGATAGCATCTTTCAGTTAAAAAGAGAATCCCACCGGACGCGGAGGGATTCTTTTTTATATGGAAAGAATTTAAGAGAATATTTAGTTTACATAACCCGCATTATCGGCAACACGTATTCAGGAGCAGGGGTTGTCTCCGTGCAAGCCACATGTCCAACCATGCGAAGAACTTGTCCAACGAGACGGACGATTCGAAGGATCAGACAGAGCCTTAAAAGATTCTAACAGATTCTCCAAGGACCTCCCAGAGATTCCCGCAGATATCCCGCAGAGTTCTCCTGGGTGTATTAGACCTAGTGCCTTGTAATTGCCGTTTTTTGCTCCGTTTTAGGCAATTTTAATATTGAGGCTGGACGTTCCGCTTGTTTTTCTCGGATCTCCCGCTGACCTTCTTCTAGCCTCTTTCTGGCTCGATTTGGCCGCCTCCATACCGCACGCCTGCTCCTTCTTCGGCGTGGACAGGTCCTTGCAACGCCCTGGACAAACCGGGTGTAAGCAAATAGGGGAGCTACTTTTTCTTAATTTTAAAGACAGGCTGTTCCTTGCTGTTCTTGCCTTCCTCAAAGTATTCGGTGGCGCGGATCAGCTTGGGCCATGTTGCATAGCCGAAATTCTTGGGTGAATGAGTAATCTGCCTGGAGACTCGCTGGGCGACCGTTGCGGCAGATGCCCAGCCGTTATCGTCCTGGCACTCCATGATAGCCTTGCGGATGGCGTTCATGAGGCGGGTATCGCAGCGGAGCTTGTTCTTGTCGTAGCGTTCCACGGTCACGGCAGGATCATCTACGGAATCCATGTCCTTGAACTTGTCGGTGAACACGAACAGATTGCAAGCGTAAATGAATGCGGACGGAGTCTTTTCCTCGCCGAAGCCAATAACAGTCTTGCCCTTGGCACGGAGCTTCATGGCCAACGGCGTGAAGTCGGAATCGCTGCTGACGATGGCGAATACGTCGATGCTTTCTGTATAGAGCATATCCATGACGTCGATGGTCATGGCCAGGTCTGTAGCGTTCTTGCCCTTGGTATAAGGGAACTGCTGGACGGGCATAATGGCAAAGGGATGAAGCACCGTCTTCCAAGTGCTATTGGTTTCCCAGTTGCCGTAAGCACGACGGATGCTTGTCTCGCCGTACTTGGAAAGTTCTTCCATAATGCCGTCTATAGCCTCGGCACTGGCGTTATCGCAGTCAATAATCAACGCAATCTTATTTTCGGTTTCCATGTTCCTTAATATAGAAAGAAAGTTCCTTGACGATTTGCTTCTCAGTCTCTCCGTCGTTGGGGAGGCGCAGACGCAAGATAAATTCACGGACAACGCCGCGGACAAACTGATCCTCGGGGATGTCGTCCTCCCCTGCCTGCTGCAGTTCAGAATAATTCTCGTACTCTATGGCAGCCGCCGGAGATTCCATGACTACTTCATAGGATTCACGAAAAAATTCCTGAAGATCCAGGGATTCCAGCGGAACATCCTTTTCTTCATAGAAATTCACAACATCCTCGGCCAAGCCTTCGAAAGTCTGGTTAAGAAAATCCTCCTCGGAATCGCATATTTCGCCGTCGTAGTAATAGATGACTTGTTTTTCAGAGCCATCCTCATAGAATTGAGTGCATCGTCCGTTGGGCTTGTCCCTATAGTTATAGCTGAGCTGCTTCAAGGAACCGTCATCGTAAAACGCCCTGGCCACGCTGTTCTTGTAGACGAATTCCTCATAGACATTTCCATCCTCGTCATAGACTGTGTACTTGCCATCAACTGGCATGCCGTCCCTGTAGTCCACAATAGACTGAATCCTGCCATTGCTGTAGAAAACCTTTTCCTGACCATTTGGGAGCATTCCGTTCATGTCGATTTCCCTGAAAATTTCACCACCTTCGAAATATTCATAGCAGTGGGAACCGCAGTTGTCACCATCAATGTACATGGTTGTGCACATCAACTTGCCATCATCGTAGTATTCCTTTTCGTAGCCCTGTTTTTTATCGTTCTCGTAGGGAGTTTCCTTATCCAGAACTCCATCTTCGGTAAAATGCCTTTGGACACCCTCAATGGATCCGTCGTGATAAGGAGTCTCCCACTGCATGGTTCCAGACTCATAATAGAATCGTTCGATGCCATCTAGACGGTCATCCTTGTAGAAGCCTTCATATTGCAAGGCTCCGCTCTCAAAGAAAGTCCTGTGCTCCCCTTCCCTACGGCCATTTCTGTAACTTTCAACAATCCTTCTGTTTCCGTTTTCGAAGAATTTCCTGGCTCTTCCCCAGACATTGCCGTTCCGGTAGTAGCAATCCGCGGCAACATTCCCATTGGGGAAATATTGCTTGTAAACACCCTCCAGGCGGCCGTTCTCATAGGAGCATTCCTCCTTCAGAGTGCCATCTTCGTAAAAGCACTTGTATTCGCCATCCATCTCGCCAAGCTTGTAGAAGCACTCCATGGCAAGCAGGCCGTTTTCGTGATACATCTTGTAGAACCCGGCCAGGCAACCATTGAACAAGCTGAAAGACTTTTGCAGGTTTCCATTTTCCCCATAGACCTTGCACACACCGTTTTCCCAGTGTTCCACAAAATCTTCCGAGCCATCATCCTTGTAGAACGTAACATCGCCATCCTCCACAATACCATGGCTATAAGGATGGATTACCAAAAGCTGACCATTGGGACGGAATACCTTTTCGTCTCCGGTCAAGGCTCCGTTCTCGTAATGACATTCCAGGAGCACCGTGCCATCTTCGGCATAGGTGTGTTCTGGACCATGAATGGCTCCATCCTTAAAATAGCGGCGGCGTTTCAGGACCCCGGATTCGAAGTATTCACTCTGCTCCCCTTCCCTATGGCCATTCTTGAACCAGGAATCCCAATTCAGGGCTCCACTCTTGTAGTACTCTTTTTCAAAACCATCGGGCTCCCCCATGGACCATTGCTTTTCGATATAGAGATTGCCGTTGTCGTGATAGATCTTTTCGACACCGTCCTTCTCGTTGTTTTTGAAATTGCACTCGTAGACGATAGTCCCGTTGATATCGAAACGCTGGCGAATGCCCTCGATTTTATCGTTGACATAGGGCGTTATGAGCATGACGGCGCCGTTCTCGTGGTACATGTGTTCCACACCGTCGCGCATGCCAAGCTTGCAGGGAGTCTTTTGACGGATTTTTCCGTTTTCGTAATAAGACACGAACAAACCCTCACGGAGACCGTTGACATAATCGCATGCAAGTTCAAGATTCCCGTTGGAGAAAAACTTGCGGAACGGACCATCGTAATGGCCGTTGAACATCCCGAATTCCGCCAGGAGAACTCCTCTGGAGCTAATGACACGGCAGCGACCGTCGGACCAGTATTCCGTGGCGAAAAGGTTGCCTTCATCATCCAGCTTTGAATAGCAGCCGTCCACAATGCGCCCCCTGGAATAGACACGCTTGTGTACAGTCTTTCCGAACTTGCTGTAGATTTCCTCCAGGCCGTCCATCAGGTCGTTCTTGTAGGAAACACGGCGATCCATAGTCCCGTCTTCATTGTAGAAAACAGCGGTTCCGTTGCGTTTACCGTCCTTGAGCGGACATTCCATGCTAACAGCTCCGCTTTCGTAATAGTGCTTTTCGTTCGTCTGATCCATGCGACACCTCCCCTGGGCTTAACGTAACCATAATATAGACTCATCTATACGACAGAAAATGACAATTCAGTAATCATTTCCCGTTTTCAATTACGAAATAATTTAGGTTATGTCGATAATAAATTTGTAGCCTGGCAGGCGACAATTTTATGCGCTAAAGAAAAACACGGCAAACAGGGGAAGAACAAAGATCCAAACACCCTTGGCGTAAAGTTTCAAATCGGCGCTGCTCATGGTACTGTGGTTTACAAGGCATACAATGAGGTAGCCGAGAACCCCATATTCCCAGGGGGCATGGGGATTATCCAGCATATAGCGAAACAGGACATATACAAGGCAGAGCCCGGTCACCGTAGGAGCGCATGCAATAAGGGTGTGCTGAATCGCCTTCAGAAACCAAGGGCCCCTTGCCACATAGGCCACATGTCCCAAACTTTCTTGGTGGGTTTCCATCAAGACAATTTCTTCGACCTTGGCTCCGGTAACAACGGCAAGCAACGCGTGGGAAAGTTCGTGAACAATCACTCCGGGAAGAGTCCCGAAGTTTGCAAGTCCATAAGCCAACTTGGGGCTTAAACGGCTCACCAGGATTATTTGCAGTCGCTGCAATCCATCTAGCAGAAGCCCTACAATCACAGGTGCAAGCAACACGGCAACGACCAATATACCGCTGACCGCAGCAACGGCTTCTCTGCCATTGCCCCAGCCAAACCAGTTTACCACCTCGCCTATCGCTGGCACGTGTAACAACAAAACCTCCGCGATTTCCGACAAATATAATTACTACATTTATGCCGATGAAACCTCGATTCCTGCTTTTACCTTTTATCGCCATTGTGTCTGTAGTG
>JAKSIF010000022.1 GCA_024398965.1 Fibrobacter sp.
TTCAAGGCAACTGCGAGAGGATTGTAGTTCATTTTTCGTTTCCTGTTGAAAAATTAGTTTAACCGGGGGCAATTTAGTTTTTTTTGCCCCTGCTCGCAAGGTAGGAGGGGACTTCCGTGAACTCAAAAACAGCCAAAAAACGGCAAAAAAAATGTTCTGCTTTTTCACAAACCGTAATACAATATTTGTTTGTAAGAAAAATGTGGTTTTTAGGGGGGCTACGCCACGATTTCGTTTAGGTCGTAGAACATTAGACGAGTATAAGGATTGTCGTCCCTGCCTGATCCTAGCATGCAAAATCCGTTTTTCTCGTAAAAAGGAACCGCGTTTATGTAGGCGTCCACGGTTAAAAATCTGCAACCGGATTTATTGTCTGACGTGAAGTAAGTCTTTACAAAATCCAGGAGAAATGTGCCGACGTTTTCACCTTTATATGCGTTGGATACACCAAGACGGCATAGCTTTATTGCTGGATAGCTTCTTAATCGTTTTGGTTGAGGGAATCCCTGTTGTTTTCGAAAACGGTTGAATTCGGTCTTGCTTTCAAAATCACCTAGGGCAACCTTGTCGTTGGCCATACTGAAAAATCCGATGACATCAGTGGGCGTATCCTTGTCAACAAGGACGTAGCTTACTGCCAGTAGTGATTTTCTGTAAAGGGAGGATTCCTTTAGGACAAATTCGTTGATGTCGGCATCGCCGCAGTCAAAGGACTTGACAATGCTGTTTTCATTTAGTCTGCGTATTTCAAACTTTTGGAAATCTAATGATTTTGACAAAGTTCGGCCTCCCTTCGCTGCGATTCTTCTCCACGCTTGAGCATTTCCATGCCTATCTTGAAAACCTTTTGCAGACGTTCGCGTTCTGCAGGATTTTTTTGTTTGCTTTCATGAGCGCTTCAAAGCGCCGGGCGTCTTCACCAAAAAGAATGGGTGTTTCTCTAATCGGTCGTGCCATAGCCCTCTCCTTAATAGGAATGTTTCATATAATAAAACTTTGGGGCTAGGCTAAACAGGCCAGAACCCGGCAACGCACCAAAGGGTGGTGCTCGTAATATACAAAATCAAAGAAACGTTTGTCAACAAGTACGGTGAGACAAATTCAGATTGCGTTTTAGTTTTTAGATTTTTTGTTATATTCCCTTTGAAAAGGGAATAAAATAGGAGAACATATGAATATATTCAAGAATCTTGCCGTGATGTCCATCGCCGCGATCATGCTTATTGCCTGCGGTGGCGATAATGGCTCCAGCGCCAGTGGCGACGAAATTGACTGTTCTTCCTCCAGCGAAGCCAGGAGCAGCTCCAGCTCTGCAAAGAGCAGCAGCTCTTCCAGCGTCATCCTGAGCTCATCGAGCGAAGGATCCAGTAGCTCGGCTAAGAGCAGCTCCTCTGTTGCTTCTAGCTCTAGCGCAAAGTCCTCTTCTAGCACAGCAAAGAGCAGTTCTTCTGTTGCTTCTAGTTCCAGTGCTAAGTCTTCCTCCAGTTCTGTGAAGATTTCTAGCAGCAGCTCGTACGTGCCGTTTGATCATGCAAAATTCTTGTCAAAAGCAAAGTATGAAGATGGAGTGTACAAATCTTTTGTTGACGAACGCACTGGCCGCAGCTATTACTACATCACCATTACCGGTAAGGACACCAGTCATAAAGTAAATACTGTGACCGTCATGGCTGAAAATTTGAACATCGGAGAAATGGTTCGTGGTAGAAAGAATCAGGAAGATGATTCAAAAATTGAACGATATTGCTATGATAATGACACCACCTATTGCGATAAGTACGGTGGCCTTTACCAGTGGGCTGAAATGATGGCCTTGCCTAGCCGTTGCAATACGGAAAGCTGTGCCGATTTAATCAAGGAAAATCACCAAGGAATTTGCCCCGATGGCTGGCGTTTGCTGACCTACAACGACATGTACACCATCGTACATGCTGATGGAAATAATCATGGTGTCGAGGGCGTTCGTTCTGTTCCGTTCGGTGGCTATAACACTACCGGGTACTCCCTAGTAGGCGCCGGGTATCTGTGGGATAAAAGATTTGTAAATGTAAATACAATTACATATTGGTATTATCCCGAAGAGGGTATTCCCACTAGGGGAAGAGTGTCTTCTACGAGTGATACAGGCACTGGTTTCGAGCTAAGTGCTGTTGATAAGACTAATGGTCTCTCTGTCCGTTGCGTAAAGCTAGAAACCGAAGAATAACTCCAATCTCCTAATACATCCCCAAAAAAGATTCTAGGGAACCCTCCATAGAGGGCTCCCATTCCCAAGTTTAAATGACAACCTGAAAATTCAGTCTAGCGTTTCAAAAAAACTTGCTTTTTTATCTTGTACCCCCTTGCCTAAAAATTTTAAATACCTAGCTTTATGCCTGTCCAGTCGACGACCCCGGGAAAACCTCCTGACAGCCGCCCCCTAAGGCAAATCAGGCAACTCGGGGCAATGGCGCCCTGCTAGAGCCTCCAAACAGAAGGCAATGATGGACATCAAAATTTTGCCGCAACCCGACGATGTCACCTGCGGCCCCACGAGCTTGCATGCCGTGTACGAGTATCTTGGTTACAAGATTCCCCTTAAAAAGCTAATTTCTGAAATTGAGTTCCTGGAAGAAGGTGGTACTCTCGGGGTGTTCCTGGGAATTGACGCGCTGAAGCGGGGTTTCAAGGCGACCATCCATTCTTACAATCTCAAGATTTTCGACCCTACCTGGAGTGAGCTGAAAATGCCTGAACTTCGGGGAAAGCTAACGCAGTTGCGCCGTACAAAGACTGCTCCGAAACTGCGCAAGGCCATTGAGGCGTACATCCGGTTTATCGACTTGGGCGGAACCGTCGCCATGACAGATTTGCGGGCGGCCATGTTCGAGAAATATTTCAAGAAAGGTGTTCCCGTTCTTTGCGGACTTTCGGCCACTTACCTTTACCAGTGCAAGCGAGAATACACCGACGAAAACGACCAATCCGTCTTTGACGATATTCACGGGGAGCCCTGCGGTCATTTTGTGGTGGCGTACGGTTTAGATGAAAACAAGCAGTTCCTGGTAGCGGATCCGGACTGTTCCAATCCCCTTCATAAAAGTCCCTATTACAAGGTGGACAAATTCAGATTCTTACATAGCATTCTGCTTGGGGTCATGACCTACGACGGCAACGTGCTGGTTGTTGAAAAGGTTTAATCATGAAAAAAATTATAGTCGTAAACAATCCTAAGAACTGGAAATTGAATGTTCCAGGCGTTGATGTGGTGTCCGCACAGGACTACCTGATTTCCCAGAAGTACATGGCCGACAAGAACACCCGCGTGTTCAACCTTTGCCGCGATTACAGCTACCAGAGCAAGGGCTACTACGTTTCCTTGCTGGCGGAAGCCCGCGGCCACAAGGTTATTCCTGGCGTAAAGAACATGCGTGACTTCAAGACCACCGCGGTCATCAAGCATATCTCCGATGAAATCGATAACTTGATTCAGAAGAGTCTGCACAAGCTGACCGGCACGGAATTCGTGCTGAGCATTTACTTCGGCCAGAATGTAAGCCCACAATATCTGGAACTTTCCCAGGAACTTTACAAGCTGTTCCAGGCTCCGTTGCTTCGTGCCAAGTTCGTGTTTAAGCAGAAGTGGTTTATTCAGAGCATTCGCCCCATTTGTGTAGATGAAATTCCCGAAGCCCACATGGAAATGGTGAACAAGTTTGCCCAGGAATACTTTACCAAGAACCGCTACGCCAGCGCCCCCGATGAAGACTACCTGTATGATTTGGCCATCCTTACGAACCCCGATGAAAAGGAGCCGCCCAGTAACAAGGAGGCGATTCAGAATTTTATCAAGGCCGCAGAGGAAACAGGTTTCCGTGTTGAAATGATCACCAAGAAGGATTACGCCCGCGTCGGTGAATTTGATGCTTTGTTTATTCGCGAAACCACAAACGTCAATCATTATACTTACAGTTTTGCCCGTCGCGCCCAGTCCCTTGGAATTGCTGTAATTGATGATCCTGATAGCATATTACGTTGTTCTAATAAGGTGTATTTGCAGGAGCTGATGCAGGCTGCAAAAATCCATTCGCCAAAGACCATTATCGCACATTCTGAAAACCGCCACACGCTTGCCAAGGAAATCGGATTCCCTATGGTTATCAAGTCTCCGGATTCCAGTTTTTCTATGGGTGTGAAAAAGGCCTGCAATAAGGAAGAACTGGACAAGATTCTGGACCAGATGTTTGAACATAGTGACCTGCTCATTGCCCAGGAATTTACTCCCACGGATTTTGACTGGAGAATCGGCGTTCTGGATGGCAAGCCTCTTTACGCCTGCAAGTATTACATGGCAAAAGACCACTGGCAGATTTACAACTGGGAAAGTAAGGACAAGGATGAAATCTGCGGAATGTTTGATTGCCTGCCCATCGAAAGTGTGCCCCATGGAATTGTGAAAACGGCCTTGAAAATTTGCAGCATGATTGGTAACGGCTTGTACGGCGTGGATCTTAAAGAATGGAAGGGGGAGCCCATCGTAGTCGAAGTCAATGACAACCCCAGCATTGACGCAGGGATAGAAGATCAGGTGGGCAAGAAGAAAATTTACACCGCTGTCATGCGCTCTCTGCGTCACCGCATCGAAGACCGCCTGAATGCAGCACAACAAAAAATCCTTCAACACGAAAGAGAGTTTTACCTGTAGGAATAAGGGTGCACTGAATACGTCATCCTGAATGGAGCGCAGCGAAATGAAGGATCCAGTGAAATGCCTTATGGATTCTTCGGCATTGCGCTCAGAATGACGAGTGGAGAATAATTATGAACGCATACAAACTTTGGCAAAAATACGGCATCGAGATGGAATACATGATCGTTGACCGTGATACTTTGGATGTTCTCCCTCGTGCTGATGTGCCCCTGGGACAGGACAAGAACGGTGAACAGCTTTCCGACGTGGAACATGGTCCCATCGGACTTTCCAACGAATTGGTAAGCCATGTGCTGGAACTGAAATGCGCCAATCCCGTGGATTCCTTGAAGAACTTGGGCAAGACTTTTCATAAGGAAATTCTTGTTGCTAACGAAAAACTGAAATCCATTAACGCAATGCTTTTGCCAAGTGCGGCCCACCCCTTTATGGATCCTGCGACCATGCAGTTGTGGCCCTACGATTGCAATGAAATTTACGAGACGTATGACCGCATTTTCAACTGCAAGGGCCATGGCTGGGCTAACTTGCAGAGTACCCACATTAATTTGAGTTTTAACGGTGACGAAGAATTCGGAAAACTCCATGCCGCCATCCGTGCGCTGCTGCCCTTGATTCCTGCAATCGCTGCGTCTAGCCCGTTTTTGGATGGAAAGTACTGCGGTTACCTGGATGGACGTATTGAAACTTATCGCCACAATCAGGATCGGGTTCCTAGCATTGCGGGGCTTGTAATTCCTGAGGCCGCATTCACTTATGACGAATACAACCAGCAGATTTTCGAGAAGGTGAAGGCCGACATCGCCCCCTACGACACGGAACATTTGCTGAATCATTTCTTCTTGAATAGCCGTGGTGCCATCGCCCGCTTTGACCGTGGAGCCATTGAAATTCGTCTGGTGGATATTCAGGAATGCCCTGATGCGGATATCGCCATCGCCGAATGGGAAGTGGCAGCCTTGAAGGGGATGGTGGAAGGTGCTTTTAGCGGAGCATCTCTTGATGCAATTTCAAAGAAGGTTCGTGCTTTGGATACTGCCGCCCTCGCAAAGATCTTGCTGGACACCACCCGCTTTGCAGAAAAGACCATTATCCGCGACAAGGCTTTCTTGAATGTGTGGGGCATTGACGCAAGTGAAATCACCGCTGGCGAAATCGTGCAGCATATTTTCCAGGTGGTCAAGGGAAAAATCTCAGGACACTCCCAGGAATTGCTCCGCAAAATGTTCAAGCGCGGGACCCTCGCAAGCGCCTTGGTAAAGAACGTTGGCGCAGACCCAGGCCGCGACGATTTCGTATGCGAATACGGACGCCTTGCCCGCTGCCTTGCCGAGAATGAACTGTATGACGCTGAAGAATAAACCCTGTGTCATCCTGAGCGAAGCGCGGAGCGCGAAGTCGAAGGATCTAATGCATGTCTCAAAATGATTTCAAATTGATGATCACCTGCGAGCACGCCAGCAACGAATTGCCTGCCCGGGTGAAGGACTTGCGAATCTCCCAAGAAGATCTCGATTCTCACCGAGGTTACGACATCGGCGCCTTCGCTGTGTACGAAGAACTTGTGTCAAAGTTCAAACCGGATTTCTACAGCTCTGGGCGCTACTCCCGACTTTTTGTGGACTTGAATCGTAGCTTGCGGAATAACAAGTTCGCGAGCCCCGCGGGAATCGCCTATCACGAATCCTACTGGGGTGAAGTGGAAAAATTCGTGGCGCAGAACTTACCCGAAAAGGAGAGTGCTTCGCCTGCAATCGTGCACTTGGCCATCCACAGTTTTACTCCGGAGTTAAACGGCATCGTCCGAAATGCGGATATTGGTATTCTTTACGACCCTAGCCGCTCGGCAGAAAAAGCTTACGCTGATGTTATCGTGGACGAGATTCTCCGCGATTACCCGCAGTACAAGGTACGTCGCAACTATCCTTACCTGGGTAAAACCGATGGCCTGTGTACTGCCCTCCGCAAGAAATTCGACCCCCACAAAACAGGCTGTTATGTGGGCTTTGAAATAGAAATCAACCAGAAATTGCTGTAGATTATTATCTTTCTTGAGAGAATATTAGGAGTGTTATGAAAAAATTATTCTCAAGAAACATTCTGAACGTGACGAAATTCGCCGCAGTTTCCTTTGCGATGCTCGCGGCTCTGCTTATTGCCTGCGGCGACGATAATGGCTCCAGCGCTACGGATGAGGGGACGGGCAGTTCCAGCACTAATGAAGATCCAATCCTTTCGTCATCATCGAATCTTGAGCCTGTAGCGTATTCCTCCTGCAGCTTCGTCCAGTTGCGTGAAGATACAGAGGATTCCTCTCGCCTGACCATTTATCGATTCCTGTATCCCCGCGCAGACATGTCCTTAGATACGGGCTATTTCAATGGTCACGAATGCAGCGTCGAAATGGACGGAAAGTTTAGTTGTATGCAAAGGTCCTGTGTTCCCGTTGAAGGTGGTCAAATTGATATCCCGCAAAGTTATGGCATTCTTGCTGTTGACGCAAAAAATAGAGATGGTGGATATAGTGAGTATTTCTACACCAGCACAGATATAACGCGACTGGTGGATATAAACTTTGGCGATAGCGCGCTTACTACATTCATTCCGTTTGCTGACATTCCCGAGTTTGATAGGGATGGCATCTTGGAACAACTCTCTGCTTTACCTGCCGAGCCATGTTCAACTTTATTTCGTTTTGAAGGAAATTATCTATTGCAGGCGGATGGATTGCCTGAAGGAATTGTACTTTATCGCGATGGTCAGGGAATTAAGGGGCGTGGAGATTCTCGGGAATACTATTCGGCTTTATTCCCGAAGGATGAATTGGCCACCGTAAAGGCGCGCATTTATGAGGTTGGTCAAGGTGAAAAGTCTTCTTACAACAAACTCATGGAAGGATGTTACAGTGAACTGAAATATGCTCCAGATAGAGGACTTGATATCTCCAACCAAACGATTAAAGCAGAGATTAATGATTTTGGCTGCGGCGTTGTGTCGACATCCTATAAAACGGCTATGTTGGCTGGACTTTGTGAAGGCTGGAAAATCCCCGAAGACGCAAAGGTGTTTTCCTATCGCCTAATCAACATTTCTGACAAGGTCCCTGAAAATCCTGTCCAGTGGAAATTGACCTATATGGATCAGTATGGCCGAGGTGGCTCCTTGGATATTGTCACCCAATTTGAATAGGCAAAAATCTCAAATTTTAATTTAGCAGTTTTATTTAACGTACTCCTTTTAGTTGAAGTGTTGGTTGTTTGTTCTCTATAACGACATTTGATGAGCTCTTAATGGGATGGGTGCCATTGACGAAATAGGACTCTTTTTTCTGCAACTTTTTAGTATTCTCTTTTTTTATTGAATTTATTTTAGCTGAATAGTTGCAATCTGAAGGCATCTTAGGAAATGGAGCAAAACGAAGACTGCCGTCATCTTGATATTGACAAGAAATTGAATATTTTCCCGTGCATAAACCAGATTTGATATGGCAAAATGCATTATAATTCGCCCCTTTATACAATATTAGGAAATTGCTGGACGCTCGCAAATCTTTCCGATAAATGGAATCGAATGAAATCGAGTCGTTATTAAATAGTATGAACTCTTTTATATCGATTGTATCGATGGTGTCCCATGTGTTAAGATGCTTTGCCCACAATGAGTCTTCTGCCGGATTTGATTCATCGAAAAAATGAATAGAGTAACCTGTGACAGAAATATGTTTTTCTTCCCAATCAATAATGTTGCCGATAGAATCTGTTATAGGAAATGTATCGTCAAAACCGTTATCGGTGCAGCTTATTGACAATACAACATCTTGATTGATTTCTGTAGAGCGTATTTGGACAAGCGAGTCTTGTCCAAATGCGTAGGATGTTCCACAGTTCATCGATGTGTATGAACTCCATGTTTTCGCTTGTAAAAGAGAAATTGAAAAAATAAGAATCAATAGTATTGGTTTCATTTTTTTTTGAAAGAGCTATAACGAGATGTTGCAAAAACGGCGTTTCCGACTGAAGTAAATATACAAATTGAGGATTCCCATTTTTACAATTATTTTACATAAAATCATGCAACATTTCCTCGTTCAAAACGTGTTATAGTATGTAGGGCGAAACCGCCTTGCGCTATTGCGGGGGCGTTCCCGCCGGGATAAAACTATGGCAACTTTTGAGGAAAAAGTCGAAAAGCAAGTTGAAATTTTAAAGCAGCATACGTTCCTGGATCCGACCCGGGACAGGGTCTTCAAGGAAATCTTTTCGAAGGATGCGACTCTAATCCATTTCTTGAACGCAATCTTGCACCTGCCCGAGGAACGCAAAATCGTGAGTATCGAACGCAAGAAGCCTGCGTCGACGTTGACTTCCGCAATCGATGTGGAGGAGGTCCGCTTTGACGTACACGCGAAGCTCAACAATGAAGAATACGTGGATCTGGAGATGCAGCGGGCGACTCACGAGGATTTTGTGGACCGTGTGGAGCTTTATGCAAGTCAGCTCTCCATCGAATCCAAGATTCACTTTGACAGCCAGCGCACCGAGACCGAGAAGGAGGATCACCCCTACCTGATGCCCACCACCTACAGCATCTGGATCTGCAATTTCCCGGTCCGCTTTTGCGAATGCTACCGTGAGGAACTGGGACTCTTCCGTTTTTCCAGCCTGGGCAACCCTGACGCCTTGCCTGTATATGATAAAAAAAGGTATATTATCGTGGATTTGAGCAAGGTGGATGCGAAGGTCTTGAACCTGAACACCGCCGAGACGGAATGGCTGGAACTCTTCACCAGGATGGCTTCTGCGAAGGATGCCCCCAAGACGAAGGATCCCGTCATTGCGGATGTCTACCGCCGGATGATGGTGAACGCCCTCGAGAAGAATTTTATCAAGGAGATTGCAGCAGGTATGGTCACAGAGGCTGAAATCAAGACACGAATCGGAACCGCCCGCCGCGAAGGCCGTGAAGAAGGCCGCGACGAAGCGAGACTGGGTGACGCCGAAGCGCTCCTTCGTTACGGAGATTCCGTAGAAAAAGTTTCCCTGGTTCTCAAGTTGCCTCTTGAAAAGGTACAGGAACTGGCAAGTAAGATTGCCTCCGGGAATGCGAAACGCTAATTCTGTTCTTGAACATTGACGATAAGGCTCCGATGGTTTATCGGGGCTTTTATCGTGAATTGTTTGTAATGAACTCCAAAAAGCATCGTTTTTTCAATAATTTTTGTTCGTTTTCTCAAGACTTTTATAAATTTCAAGCAGAAATTTTTTAACTCTGGCGCCTTGTGACGCCTTATAAAAGGTCGCAATATGCAGATTGATTTGAATAACGTGGATTGGAAGACTCTCCCCTTCGGTTACTCCGACACCGATTACAACGTTCGTTGCTACTACCGCAATGGTCAGTGGGGCAAGATTGAAGTCTCCTCCGACAAGAACATCAGCATTCACATGGCCGCTACCTGCCTCCACTACGGTCAGGAAGGTTTCGAAGGCCTGAAGGCTTACACCGGCAAGGATGGCAAGGTCCGTCTGTTCCGCGTGGATGAAAACGCAAAGCGCATGCAGAGCACTGCAAACCGCGTCCTCATGGCTGTTCCGCCTATCGAACTTTTCCGCGAAATGGCTCACCTGGTAACCAAGCTGAACGCTCGCTTCGTTCCGCCCTATGGCCATGGCGCAACCCTTTACATCCGCCCGCTCCTCATCGGTACTGGCGCAGAAGTTGGCGTGAAGCCTTCTGACGAATACCTGTTCATGATGTTCGTCTGCCCGGTTGGCCCCTACTTCAAGGACGGCTTCAAGCCCGTTGACATGATGATCAGCCGTAACTACGACCGTGCCGCTCCTCAGGGTACCGGTACTGTGAAGGTTGGCGGTAACTACGCTGCATCCCTCCAGTCTCTTGCCGAAGCCAAGAAGCTGGGCTACTCCAGCACCATCTATCTGGATGCCAAGGAAAAGAAGTACATCGACGAATGCGGTCCGGCAAACTTCTTCGGTATCAAGGGCAAGTCCTACATTACCCCGAAGTCCGAATCCATCTTGCCGTCTATCACCAACAAGAGCTTGCAGCAGCTGGCTGAATACCTTGGCTACACTGTTGAAAAGCGTCCGGTGGCTTTCGAAGAACTGGCTGAATTCTCTGAAACTGCAGAATGCGGTACCGCAGCTGTGATCACCCCGATCAAGAAGATCGTGGACCCTGTTGCCGGCAAGGAATTCACCTACGGCGATGGCAAGAATCCGGGCCCTGTCTGCACCGAACTCTTCACCAAGTACACCGCTATCCAGTTCGGCGAAGCTGAAGACCCGTTCGGCTGGACTGAAGTGGTCGACCTGTAATAGGCTCGAGGCTCCAGGCACGAGGTTCCGGGCTTCTGGCCCAAGGAATTCTCAAAAATTTAAAAGGCTCGCGATGAATGTCGCGGGTCTTTTTTTGCATATTGAATGCGCAGGATCTGTTTTGTATAAACGATCCTAGAAGACTTTCAAGAACCTTAGAAGCTGAGTAAGAAAGATGGAAAAAACAGCGATGTTGACTGCCGCCATGACAAGGCCTACTTTCTTGCACCAGGGGCAGGGTGCGAGCTTCATTCCGTTTTGGGTTGTGTAGGTTCCGTTGCCGATTTTGTATAGATCGATTAGGTTCCAAATGACGGAGATGAATGCGGTAATGCCGATGATGGTGCAAACCAGTTTGATGATGCCGTTACGATTGTTGCCGCAGAAGAAATCGTGAACGCCTAAGGTTCCCATGATGATGGAAAGTATGGCAACGAGGCTTGCTTTATCCTGGGGTGTTGCCGTGGTTCCGTCCAACGTCTTTACCATGGATTCGGTAAGAATTTGCTTAGGCTCTTTTGGCTTGCAGGATTTTTTCCGCGGAGTTTCTACGGGAAAACTCATCTCAAGATTGTTGTCGTCTTTTTCCATCATGAGATAAAGTGTAGAATTTTAGGAAAGCCTTTCGGTAAGCCGTGTGTAGCGGCGGGTGCTGCGGACGTTGCGAACGGCCTGGTGGAAGGCTCCAGGGGCTGAAAGAATCCACACGTGTCCCTTGGCGCGGGTAATTGCAGTGTAGATCAGGTTTCTTTGGAGCATTACGTAGTGGCTGGAGTCAAGAACTACAACTACTGCGGGGTATTCGCTGCCCTGGCTTTTGTGGATGGTGCAGGCGTAGGCGAGGGTCAGTTCCTCCATTTCATCGTCTTCGTAATCAACAACCTTGTCATCATAGAAAACGGTGATTTTCTTGTTGATGGCATCAACTTTCCAGATGATACCCACGTCGCCGTTGAAGACGTTCTTTTCGTAGTTGTTCTTGATCTGCATAACGCGATCTCCCTGGCTCCATTCAACACCCATCATCTTGTGACGGGGAACGCCGGGGTTTAAAAGCCCCTGCAGGAACGGGTTCAACTCAAAGATGCCAAGAGGGCCTTTTCGCATGGGAACAAGAACTTGCATTTGTTCCTTGAGATTGATGTCCAGTTTGCTTTTGATGCCTGTGGCAATGAGTTGCTGCAGGTATTTTTTGCATTCCTCGTCGGTCTCGAAGGGCATGAAATGAAAGTTGGGACCGTCCAGCGGGGCGGGGGTAATGCCCTGGTTTATCTTGGCTGCCTTATCGGCGATGTCGTTGTCGCCAGCTTGACGGAAAATGTGCTGCAGGCGGATGCTTGGAATGCTTGGCGTTCGGAGTAGGTCGTTCAACACGTTGCCTGGGCCCACGCTTGGCAACTGGTCTGCATCCCCTACGAAAATAATACGGGTCCTGCAGCTGACCGCTTCCAGCAAAGAAGCGCAAAGCCAGGTGTCCACCATACTGAATTCGTCTACCACCAGGAGGGAACAGTCCAGCTTGTTCTGGTCGTTTTTGGAAAATTTCTTGGATACAGGATCCACTTCCAGTAAGCGATGGATTGTGCTCGCCTTTTCGCCGCAGCAGTCTCCCATGCGCTTGGCGGCGCGGCCTGTAGGGGCGGCAAGCAGGATGCTTTCCCCAAGCTTTCGTGCCAGGTGGAGAATGCCCTTCAGGATGGTTGTCTTACCGGTTCCGGGGCCGCCTGTAATGATAAAGACCCTGTGGCTCAACGCCTGGATGATTGCTTCTCGCTGGATGGGGTGGAAGGCGAACTTCTGTTCCTGTTCCCAGTCGCGGAGCTCGCGGTTGACAAAGTCAGCGCTGACGGATTCGGTGACAAAGTCCTCCATCTGGGACTTGACGCAGTCGGCAATCTTTTGCTCGGCGTTAAATAGTGGGGGGAAGAAACAGTCGTCATTGACGCGGCGGATTCTTCCGACGTTGCAGGTCTTTTCAAAAATATCCAGCAGGCGATTGATGGAGTCTTCGTCCTCCATCTCGATTCGCATGTTCTTGATGGTGCGGGAAAGAAGCGCTTCTCGCGGCAGGTAGGTGTGGCCGTCGGTGAGTGAAGCTTCTTGCAGAGTGTAAAGCAGCGCTTCCTCCAGACGCATGGGGCTGTCCTTTGGAATGCCTACCTTCATGGCGATTTCGTCTGCCTTCAGAAAACCGATGCCGTAGACTTCTTCGCAGAGAATGTAGGGATTCTCCCGAAGTTTCTCTATTGTTCCCTGGCCGAACTTCATCCAGATTTTTTTTGCGACACTTCCGACAATTCCATGGCTGTAGAGGAACATCATGGTGTCGCGGCTATGTCGGGTCTCCTGCCATCGGGCAAGAAATATTTCCACCTTGGATTTGGGAAGCCCCTTGATTTTTACGCTGCGGAAACGTTCTGGATCGTTGTCCAAAATATCAAAGGTTTCTTCGCCGAAAATGTCAAAAATATTCTGGGCTGTCTTGGGACCAACGCCGGGGCAGATTCCGCTTCCCAGGTAGGTGACGATGTCCATGTCGTCGGCGGAGGAAACCATTTCGAAATGGTCGCATTTAAACTGCTTGCCGTACTTGGGATGACTGCCCCAGTCTCCGGTGAACTTGATTTTTTCGCCTACGTTCAGCTCTGGCAAGGTTCCGGTGACCACCACCACTTTCTTGGACTCATCGTCCACCAGCCGCAAGACGGTAAAGCCATTTTGCGGGCTGTGAAATGTAATGGATTTTACGGTCCCCTGGATATGCATAGTTTATAGGATAAAGGTTAAAGGATAAAGGTTATAGGTTAAAGGATAATGATTTTCCTTTACGCTTTAACCTTTCTGCTTTAGGCTAAATGATCCTTTCCGCTTTATCCTTTAATCTTTCCGCTATTTCGGCTGGTAGTTATTCTTGACGTCTTGAGAATCGTTCCACTTGTCCGGATCGAAATTGTCCATCTTGGAGAGCTTCTTGCCGCGCTTTACAAGCCAAACGCCCAAGGCGATTGCGATGAATATTGCCAGGGCCCTAGCGGTATTGTAGTCCAGACCGAAGCCTACGGGAGCGCCCTTCAGGTTGGTGGGGCTTACCCATAGAATGTAATCTGCGGTAATGAAGGTCATGAACATGCAGGGCAGAAGGGCGATCCAGAAATTCTTGCTCTTGCTGCGGAGATAGACTGCTGTAACGCAGAGGCTGCATACGGCCATGAGCTGGTTGCTCCAGCTGAAGTAATTCCACAGGATGTTGAAGCCTTCCTTGTCCAGGTTGCTCCAGAAGATGATGGCAAGGCAGATGGCGAACATGGGTACGGTCAGAAGCAGGCGGTTCTTGGTAGAAGCCTGGTCGATGCCGAACAGTTCTGCGATGGTCAGACGAAGGCTTCTGAGGCTTGTGTCGCCGCTAGTGATAGCAAGGACGATAACGCCAATGACCACCAGAACAGAAATGGGAGCGAAGGGCAGAACGTCGGAAACCAGGGTGCTCAAAACCTTGACGCCGCTGGCGCCGGTAATCAGTTCCGGGAACTTGTGGTAGATGTACATGCCGCCTGCAGCCCAGATCATGCCGATAAGGCCTTCCAGAATCATCATGCCGTAGAAAGTCTGACGGCCGGTCTTTTCGGTAAATTCAGTGCGGGCCACCAGAGGGCTCTGGGTGCTGTGGAAACCGCTAATGATACCGCAGGCGATTGTCACGAACAGCATGGGGAGAATGGGCTGGTGAGCAGGATGCTGGGTGAAGTTGCTGCCAAAGTCGCTAAAGTTGATGTTGTCCAGAACGTTCAGGTTCGGGGCAATGCCAATAAGAATTGCGACGGATGCGAGAATCAAAAGACCGCCAAAGATGGGGTAGATGCGGCCGATGATCTTGTCGATAGGGAAGAAGGTGCTAAGGAAATAGTAAATGAAAATGCAAGCCACGGCTACCCAGAACAGAGTGGGAGAAACGGCGTTGCCGACAAGAATCGGGGTGTTGATCAGCTGGGCGGGAGTGTTGGTGAAAACGGCGCCAACCAGGATCAATGCCACGGAAATCAATGTCATGACAATCTTGGACGGTCCCTTGCCCAAAAATTTGCGAGAAAGTGCGGGCACGTTGTAACCATTGTTACGCATGCTTACCATGCCGCTGAAGTAATCGTGAACGGCGCCGCCTAAGACGTTTCCCAGCGGCAGAAGAATGAAGACAATGGCTCCGAACTTGATGCCAAGAATCACGCCAATGACAGGACCGATACCGGCGATGTTCAAAAGCTGGATCAGCATGTTCTTCCAGTGGGGGAGAACCAGACGGTCTACGCCATCGGGATTTTCAAGTGCAGGCGGTTTGCGGTCGTCGGGACCGAATACCTTTTCAACGAATTTTCCGTAAGTGAAGTAGCCTCCAATAAGGATGGCAACGCCAATAAGGAATGTAATCATCTTTATGCCTTCTTTTATGATTGAAAAATGAAATATGAAAAGGGAAAAATAATTTTATAGTCGCGGCGTAGCCGCCTTTTGCATCATTTTTAAACTTTCATCATTCATTCTTCATTATTTGTTTCGTCATCAGAAAAATCGCTGTATGCGTCATCTGCTTGATTACGGGTAGAGTTGTTTTCGGATTCAGAGGTTTCGTCGTTGCTTGAATCAGCCACTTCTTCCTGAACCTCTTCCTTGGTTTCCACCTTGTCGTTCTTTGCTCCGCGAACGTATCCCTTTTCCTGTGCGATTTCATCGGGAGTCTTGTCGGTGCCAATCTGCTGCTTGAAGTACAGAACGTTGGTGGTAAAGCTGGACTTGCCGGCGTAATCAAAGCCGAGAACCGGGTGGAAGCTGGAGCCGATCTGGAAGGCTACGGCGAGGCTAAAGCGGAATCCGTTGTTGCCCTTGACTGTAATGTCGGGGTTGATTGTCTGGCCATAGTAGGCGCCGGGGCCACCGGTAAGCTTATCCTTTGCCATGCAGGTAATGCTTCCGCTGGATTCCAATTCGGCGGACTGATAGCCAAGAGACATCATCACTTCCACAAAGCTGACAGGCTTGTAGCCGATGACCAGGGAAAAATTGAGGGTGGAAATATCCAGGTCCATCTGACCTTCGTAATCTTCGGGCTGGTAGCCGATGCTGCTGGAGTTGTAGCCGAACACCAAGCTCACATTCAGACCCTGGGCTGCAGGCGGCAACATGTACTGGAACAGATGGCCGAAGCTGTACTGCAAACCGAAACCGAGTTCGCTAAAGCCCTTCAGCTCGCTAATAGCGGGAAGCCACATGCCTCGCAGTACGACTCGGGCATGGAACATGCTTCCTGCCAGCTGCAGGTAGGGGTACGTGAAAACGCCAAGTCCGTTCAAGGTCTCGTTACCGTAGACGCGTCCGTCGTAGGGCTGGGTCATGTCATGATGGTCGCCGAAGATGGTGGGATTTTCCATCTTGACTACAGGATTGAACGGATCGCCTGTTTGAAGGCTTTCGTTGAAAGTCTTGTCGTCATCGCCAATGGGAATAAGGGAGATGGGAAGGCCTGCTTCAAAAACGGGGCTCTTAGGAACTTCTGCACTGACGTACCAGTTGCTGTTCAGAACGTTGCCCAGGTTGGCGATGATTGGCTTCACGTAGCCGGGGCGATTGCCGAGACCGGGAATCTTGCTGTCGAATGCAGCCATGGATTCGAATGTAGATGCCCACCCGTTTTCATCCATGGCGAAGGCTGCTGTGGATGCGCAGAGTGCTATAACTGAAGTCCATTTTACAAAGTTTTTCATAGGTTCCTAGATTAGGAAAAGCGGGCTTTTCCCCGCTTTCTTGTTAGAACTGATATTGTACTGCCACCGATGCGAAAACAAAAGACTGCCACAAATAGGGGTCAAGATCGCAATTGTCTGTCTGGGAGGTATAGACGTTGCGATACCAGTTTTCGTAAATCTTGATGGATGGCACCATGGCGATATTCTTGGTTATGTAGTAATGAAGATTTGCAATGAATGCGACTGCAGAACCATACAATTCCGCAGTGGAGGTTTCGTCTTCAAAGACCGCTGCGTCCTGGGTCTTTACATTGGTAAAGGAAAAACCTCCACCCAGGCCAATCTGGAAGAAGTCTGGCCAGAAGAGATTGTAGGTGAATTCAAAGCCGAGTCTCCAAATACGGTTGGATGCTTCATGGGTTGCATCGGGATAACCGCCAAGGGTCTCGTCCGTCTTCCAGTATTGGAAATTCAACGCCAGGGTGAAATCCCTGATGTTGGCACCGACGGTAAAATCGGACATGGCGATAAATTCCATTGCAGGTGGATGGATAATCACCTTGCGGTCCAGGGAGTCTTTCGCCTTGATGATGCTGTTGTTCAAGTCGCCCTTGGTCACCATGGCGCCGATGCCGGCTTCCACAAAATAGGATTTGGGCCAATAGCCTTCGTTATAGCCTTCGGCCAGGGCTTGCGTGCAGAACAGAGCCAACAACAGTAGGCAAATCTTTGAAACAAGTTTCCTCATGAATAACCTTTAGGTAAGGGCTTCCTCGCGCAAGCGTGAAGTCTGTTGCGAAGAAGCTCCGGTATTTCGTCTACTTGGCGGCGTAATAGAACATGGCGTCGATGCACTTCTTGGCGGCGACGCGGGTGGCTTCGTCCAGTTCCACATGCTGGGCCTTTTCCGGATGGCGCAGGGTTTCCAGGATGTTTTCCAGGGAGTTACTCTTCATGTACTTGCACATGCTGCAGCTGCCGATGAAAGTCTTGTTCGGGAATTCGTACTGCATGCGGGCATTGAGACCGCATTCGGTGAGGAGCAGGAACGGGGTGCCTTCGGGCTGGTCCTTGATGTAGGTGACCATCTGGCCGGTGCTGCCCACGTAATCGCTGAGGAGAGCGACACCCGGGTGGCATTCGGGGTGGCTTACCACCTTCAGACCCGGATTCTGGCTGCGGAAGAAGTTGATCAGTTCGGAATCGTAGGTTTCGTGCACGTAGCAGCAACCGCTGTGGAGAACGATTTCCTTCTTGATGTTACGCTTCTTCATTTCGTCGATGAGGTTCTGGCCCATGAGTCCATCGGGAACGAACACGATCTTGTCGTTTTCGAGAGAGCTTACGATCTTCATCACGTTGGAGCTGGTAACGCAAACGTCGCAGTTTGCCTTTACGTCGGCGGTGGTGTTGATGTAGCAGACGAAGGTGTGGTCCGGATACTTTTCGCGGAGTGCACGGACTTCGGCGCCGGTAATGGAGTCGGCGAGACTACAACCGGTCAGCGGACCCGGAATCAGAACGTCCTTGGTGGGGTTCAAGATCTTTGCGGTTTCGCCCATGAAACGGACTGCGGAGAACACGATGGTCTTTGCTTCCACCTTGGTGGCGTCCTGACTCAGCTTGAAGGAGTCGCCATCGTAGTCGGCAACGCCCAGGATGATTTCTGGGGCAACGTAACTGTGGGCGAGAATGACGGCGTCGCGTTCCTTCTTCAGTTCGTTGATTTCGTTGATGATGGGAAGCATCTGTTCCACTTTTTCCATGGAATAGGTGCAAAGGACAGCGCCAGGCTGGATACTCTTAAGACGGTTGTAAAGTTCTTCTGCGGTCATGTGTAAACTCGAGGTTCGAGGTTCGAGACTCCTGTTCGAAGGTAATGTCGAACAAAGGACGCTCTTGACCCAAAGATAGAAAAAATGGTTGGTCCCCTTTAACCTTTATCCTTTATCCTTTCCGCTTAAACCTCTCCTTGGCACATATTTTGCTTTACATGGCGTGAAAAACAAGGAAATAAATGAAAAATTTTCATTTTGTGTAAAAAATATGGGTTGAAGTATGCTTTTTGCCGGTGCCGACATGACAAAAAATGTAAAAGACGAAGAGTACGCAGCATTCTTGATGGAAAATGGGGCCAAGTTTGGTTATGGCACCTTGGTCGATGATCGAGATGGTGAAATATACAGCACCGTAAAAATCGGCAATCAGGTTTGGATGGCGGAAAATCTTCGTTATGTAACGGTGAAGGGAAACGCAGACGATGATGTGGGTAGCTTTGCCTATGGCGAGGTTGCCAAGAATATTGGGAAATTTGGCAGACTTTACACTTGGGCTGCCGCAATGGATCTTGATTCCCGCTATAACGATGCCGAACTGGATGGTGAAATCCAGGCGAAAATTGCGTCCGGGACATACCAGGGCATCGCACCGGAAGGCTGGCATATCCCGACCGAAGACGAATGGCACGAGCTTTGTGAATACCTTCGCAGCATGCAGGCGGGTATTCCGGGGACTATGCTGAAGGCGGCGAACTACTGGGAAGATTGTCTGGGCTCTGTCGATGGCTATGATAGCGTTGGTTTTGCCTCGCTGCCTTCTGGCGGCAGGTACAGCATGGGCTATTTTTACGACTTGAACAGAGCTGCCTACTACTGGACGTCAACCAGCGTATCCCATGAATATGCCAGGTACCGAAGCATCAGTTTCCGTGGCGGAAAAATCGGCGCGGATTACACCTACAAGAGTGACGCGTACGCAATTCGTTGTGTAAAGGACCGCTAGTTTGGCAAAACTTGTTGAATTGCGGGTTGCCCTTTAATTTTTAGACTTCTCCGATTCGCATCATCTTGATGAGAGGCATGCCGGCTTCACGGCACTCCTTCATGTCGATATCGAAATCGATACTCCAGTCGTTGAAATCTTCTTCGTCCTGCAGCATTTGCTGGATGTGCATGATGTCACCGTCATAGGTGATAATGCTATGGTGGATGGATCTGCCTTCCACATCCAGGCGGAACTTGTGATGCTCGGCCACATAGGCTGCCATGATTTCCATCAGGCGGTTCTCGGTCCAGGGCTTTCCTTCGCCGTCCACAAGCATCTGGCCTTCTGCAAGGTCGTCTGCCAGCATGTCCAAAACGTCGCCGAAGGCTTGTTTCTGCAATGCGCCCATAAGCTGGAAGATACGCTGGCGGACCATGTTCACAAAACGCTTCTTGTCGTAGGTAATGTCGGCGGCAACCTTGTCTGCACCGAAGGCGGTTTCCATTTCGGTGGCGCCGGCTTCTTCCATACGTTTCTGGTAGTCTTCGGGGTGGGCCATCTTTTCCCATTCTTCCAGCAGGCTACTGTCTGTACGACGGATCATGTCGCCAAGGTATTCTTCCATGTCCCGCAGTTCCTCGTTCTTGTAGCTGTCGGGCACGGTCTGGGCCAGAACCTTGTATACGCCGTTCAGATGACGCAACAAGATGGCTTCCATGCGCTGGAGGCCGTACTGCTTGATGTATCCGCTGAAGGTACTGAAGTTCTCGAACATCTCGCGAACGATGGACTTTGGCTCCACATTTACATCCACCCAGGGGTGAGTTTCTGCAAAGCTGTTGTAAGTATCGTAGATGAAATCTCGGAGGGGCTTGGGATATTCCACCTTTTCCAGCTCTTCCATACGCTGGTTGAATTCCATGCCTTGCGCCTTCAGTTCGTCCATACGGGCGTTCTTCGCCTTGTTCTGCTGGATTCGCAGGATGGAGTCCGGATTTTCAACGATGCTTTCGCACAAAGTAATGACGTCGAGGGCGTACTCGGGGCTTTCCTTGTCTAGCTTGGGCAACGTGTCCAGCAGATAAAGTGAAAGGGGCTGGTTCATGGAGAAATCGTCCTGCAGGTCCATGTTCACACGAAGCTTGCTATAGCCTGGCGCTACCTGCGGGGCGAACTCGATGATATGCCCTTCTACCAGGCCGCGGAACAGCTGGAAGGCGCGTTTTTCCAGCTTACGCTTGCTGGCTGCGCTTTCGTGACAATCCTTGATAAGGTTCCGCATGGCGCGGCAACCATCCGTAGGGCGGCTGAGAATGTTCAGGAGCATCCCGTGACTCACCTGGAAGCTGGAAGTCAGCGGCTCAGGCTGTGCCTGAATCAAACGTTCGTAGGTTCCCTTGTCAAAGGGAACGTAACCATGCTCAGGCGGCTTTTTCTTCTGGAATTTCTTTCCAGTCTGTTTCGTCTTGGCTTCAAGTTTCAAGTTCTCGATAACGTGCTCGGGAGCTTGGGCCACAACGTAACCGATGTCGTCAAAACCCTTACGTCCGGCCCGGCCTGCAATCTGGTGGAAATCGCGGGCCGTAAGAATTGCGGTCTTGTCGCCGCTATATTTACAGAGCTGGGTGAACAAAACCGATCTAATGGGAACGTTCACGCCTACGCCCAAGGTGTCTGTACCGCAGATGACCTTAAGCAATCCTTTCTGGGCCAGCTTTTCGCAAAGGATTCTGTATTTCGGAAGCAAACCTGCGTGGTGCAGGCCGATGCCTTGCTTGAGCCAGCGCTTCACTTCGGGGCCGTAGGGACTGCTGAATCGTATTTCCTTGATGGCTTCGTTGATGGCCTGTTTTTCTTCCTTGTTGCACAGGTCCAGGCTCATGAAATTCTGGGCGTTGGTGGCTGCTGCGGCCTGGGTAAAATGGACCACGTAAACGGGCCCCTTGCCCTCGTTAATCAAACGCTGTACTGTATTTGAAATTTCGGTTTCGGAGTAGGTAAAATCCAGGGGCACCGGGCGTTGTGTAGAGCGTACGGTAACAGATTCCTTGCCCGTGTGCTTGGTCATTTCCTTTTCAAAGAATTCCGTGGCGCCTACGGTTGCGCTCATGAGCAGGAATCGTGTGTTGGGCATGGTCAAAAGAGGTACCTGCCAGGCTACTCCGCGTTCCTTGTCGGAGTAGTAGTGGAACTCGTCCATCACTACGTCGGAAATGGTCGTTTGCTCCCCTTCGCAAAGGGCCATGTTCGCGAGGATTTCTGCGGTGCAGCAGATGATGGGTGCGTCTCGATTGACGGTTGCGTCGCCTGTAGAAAGTCCTACATTTTCAGGACCAAATTCCTTGCAAAGGGCCATCCACTTTTCGTTGACCAGGGCCTTGATGGGGCAGGTGTAAATGCTGCGTCGGCCGTGGGCCAGACTGTCAAAATGCAGTGCCAGCGCCACCATGGATTTTCCGGAACCCGTGGGTGTATTTAGAATGACGTTCTTTCCGTCCAAAAGTTCCAATATGGCTTCTTCCTGGGCGGGGTATAGGGTTGTTCCCTTGGCTTCTGCCCAGGCTAGGAAAGATTCCAGTAGCTCTTCGGAGGAGGGAACCTGTCCGTTGTCAGTTTTTTGTAAGTAGTCTTTTAGGCAGATAGGGGCGTTTTCAGTCATATTTAAAAGATAGCTTTCTTTGACGGTGCTTCTGTTTTTTAAATTTGCAAATGGAATAATTTCATTGTTTGAAGTTGAAGGATTATATGGCTTCTAAGAAAACGGAAGAAACAGATCTTGGCGAATTGATGAAAAATCTGGTGAAGCATTGGTTTATTATGCTTCCCTGCTTGATTATCGCCGCAGCTGTTGGTGTTTTTGTTGCGATGTGGATTCGCCCTGTTTACCAGGTGGATGCACTTTTGCAGATTGAATCCAAGAATAATAAGGGCACCATGGGAATGATGGCTGGACTTGGCTCCTTGTTTGCCACCAGCAGCCCGGCAGAAACGGAAATTGAACTGATCAAGAGCCGCCAGGTCATGGGCTCTGCAGTGGAAAAACTCCACCTGATGTACGATGCAGAACCTTTGAACTTTATGGACCGCCTTCTCCACAAGGAAGGCCGTTTGGAACTGACTCAGTTTGAAGTCCCCTGGGACAATCTTCCCAAGGAAGAAGTGAAAGATCAGGTATGGACGGTTGTTGCCAAGGATTCCGTAGGAAACTTCTCGTTGTATGACCACAACGAAAAGCTAGTCCTGGAAGGAAATGCTGGTGAAACCTATCGTTTCCCCTATGCTGGCGACACTGCTGTTATTGGCATTTTTAGAATGGAAGCAAGGGAAGGCCAGTCCTTCGCTGTAAGCAAGAAACTCCGTCTCGACGCTATCAATCAGTTCCGCTCTGCGTTCAATGTCAAGGAAAAGGGCAAAAAGACCGGCGTTCTTGAATTCTCCTATCAGGATATCTATCCTGATCGTGCCGTAGAGGTCTTGAACGAGGTGGCATCCTCCTACCTGCGCCAGAACGTGGAAGAACGTAATGCAGAAGCCCAGAAGACTTTGGATTTCCTTGAAAAGCAGTTGCCCGATGTGAAGTCTCGCATGGATTCCGCCCTCATGAACCTGAATGCCTATCGTAACCAGGTGGGCTCCGTCGACATCAATGCGGAAACCCAGTTGGTACTCCAGCGTAGAATGAAGCTGCAGCAGGATATTCTTTCCCTCCAGCAGCGTAAGCAGGATGCAATCCGCTTGTTCCATTCCGAACATCCCACGGTAAAAACTCTCGAAGACCAGGAGTCCGCTCTTAGAAGGGAACTTGCCGGAACTTCCAGCGAGGTGAAGAAACTTCCGGCAACCCAGCAGGAAGTGCTCCGTCTTTCCAACGAAGTTGAATTGAGCAAGAGCATCTATACAACCATGCTGAATAACATTCAGCAACTTCGTCTTGTATCTGCTGGTGAAGTGGGTACCGTCCGAGTTATCGACTTCGCCGAAGAAGTGACCAAGCCCGAAAAACCGAAAAAGAGAATCATCCTGTGCCTGGCCCTGTTCATTGGTTTCTTGATTGGAGCCGCCATCACCTCTCTGTTGACTAAGTTTAGCAGCGGCGTAAAGAGTGCATCCTTTATTGAAAAGGAAACCGGCTTTACCGTGTATGCCAAGGTGCCCAAGGGTAATCCTCAGGGAACCAAGGGCACTAGACCGCTGGCCGTGGTGGAACCTGGCGATGTGGCTGTGGAAGCATTGCGAGCCTTGCGTTCGTCTCTGGAATTCTCCATGATGGATGAAGGCGCGTCTGTCATCGGTGTCAGCGGCCTTATCCCTGGCGTAGGTAAGAGCTTTATCTCTGTAAACCTGGCCGCCTTGTTTGCCGGTCTTGGAAAGAAGGTCCTGCTTATTGACGCCGACTTACGTAAGGGCCGACTCCATAAGGAATTTGGAATCAAGCGCGGAGAAGGCTTCTCCCAGGTTCTTCTCCGTAAGGTTGAACCGAGCGCGGTTACCTATCCGACCGAAGTTGAAAACTTGTTCGTGATGCCCTGTGGAAATGTGCCTGCCAATCCGGCTGAACTTCTCGGATCCAAGCACTATGGCGAACTGATTGAACAGTTCAAGACGGAATACGACCTGATCATCGTGGATACTCCGCCTATCATGCTTGTTACTGATGCGGCCCTGGCTTGCCGTGTTGCCGGACAGATTGTCATGGTCATTGAATACAACAAGCACTCCATCGAAGCAATCCAGGATGGCATGGGCCAAATCCTTAAGGGTAACGGTAATGCTCATGCGTCTATTGTCATTAACAAGTACGAACATAGCCGTTCCGAAGGCTATGGCTACAAGTATGGCAAATATTAGTCGATAATAGCCGTGTTTTAGAACGTTTTTTTGTAAACTTTATAACGCATTTTTTACATTTCGTATTATGAAGAATATTCTCGTTGTTTGTACCGGAAATATCTGCCGCAGTCCCACAGGGGAGTACCTCCTGAAGAAGGAACTGGGCCCGGATTTTAACGTGATGAGCGCCGGACTTGGGGCTCTCGTTGACCATCCTGCTCATGAAACCAGTCAAAAGATCGCCCTGGAACACGGGGTGGATATGAGTGCACACCACGCTCGTCAGATCAACCTGGATATTGTGAAGTGGGCAGACCTTGTCCTCGCTATGGAAAATGGTCAGAAGATGGATATTCTTGCCCGCTATCCCTTTATGGAAGGCAAGGTTTTCCGTTACGGTGAAGCCATGAAGGTGGATGTACCCGACCCGTACCGTCGTCCGGAAAGTGCCTTTGTGCTGGCTTGGAACTATATCTCCAAGCTGACTCCGTATTGGGTTGAAAAGATTAAACAAAGCGAAGGAAAGGTCTAAGGATAGACCTGAGGTAAACTATGAAAAAATTGAGTGTAGGTTTACTTGGCTCCATGCTCCTGCTTGCAGGTTGCTCCCTGGGTCCCCACATGCAAATGGCCGTTCCTGGTGACGAAGCCGAATACAATGGTGTAAAGGTTCGCCTCCATGCCATTGAAGAAGGCGACTTTGGTACAGGTTCCGCTGCCGCTGCAGAAACTGCTGCTACGGAAGTAGGCGATCTTAAGGAACTGATGGTCGATTCCATGCCGGAGCTGGAATATCGCATTGGACCTCTGGACATGGTTCAGGTTGTGGTTTGGGAACATCCCGAACTGACCTCGCCTATGGGTCAGTACCAGCCTGCCGGTCAGAAGGTTACCACCGATGGTAAGCTGTTCTACCCCTATGCTGGTGAACTGCAGGCCGCTGGCCTTACCGCTCAGGAACTTCGTGCTGAAATTACCAAGCGTCTTTCTGACAAGATCTTGAACGATCCTCAGGTTGATGTCCGCGTTACCGGTTACAACAGCCGTCGCGCATTCGTGTCTGGCCGAGTCTCCAAGCCGGGCTTTGTCGCCTTTGACGAAAACCCCATCACCATTCCCGATGCAATCGCCGCTGTAGGCGGTTTCGCTAACGATGCAGATCTTTCTGCCATCCAGCTTCGTCGTGGTGAAAAGGTTTACAACATCAATTATACCGATGCATTCAAGAGCAATCTTCAGCTCGAAAAGATCGTTATTCTCCCCAATGACCAGCTCTATATTCCTTCCTTGGTCCAGACCCAGAAGGAAAACAAGGTCTACGTCATGGGTGAAGTCGGCCGCGTAGGTGTGGTTGATATTCATGATGGCAACTTGAGCCTTGCTGAAGCCTTGTCCACCGCTGGTGGCCTGCAGGCTCTTAACGCCACCTCCCGCGGTATTTACGTTATCCGTAATACCTCTGAAAAGCAGATTGACGTTTACCAGTTGAATGCAAAGAACGCAATGGCCCTTGCCATGGCAGACCGTTTCAATCTTAACCCGCACGACATCGTTTATGTTGATGCTTCCGACCTTGCAACTTGGAACCGCCTGATTGGTCTTCTGTGGCCCACTCAGCAGGCTGTCTACTACGATGTGCTGACGGTCCGTACTGTCCAGCAGATCAGCAATGGTACCTGGGGTAAGTAATAGAGGCTTTGTATGATTAACTTGATTCTTTGTGGTGGTAACGGCACTCGTCTTTGGCCTGTAAGCCGTTCCCTCATGCCCAAGCAGTTCGCTCCGTTGTTTGACGGACAGTCCCTGTTCCGTAAGACTGTGGTGACCAATTCCGCAGTTTGCGAAGCACAGTTCATCGTTTCCAATGCCGACCAGTTCTTCCTTGCAAAGGACCAGCTGGAAGCTGAAGGCAAGCACAACTGCAAGTTCCTGCTGGAACCGGTGGGTCGCAATACCGCGCCTGCCATTGCCCTGGCCTGCCTGACCCTGGATCCCGAGGAAATCGTCCTGGTTTCCCCGTCCGACCATGTAATCCGCAAGAAGGACGAATACAAGAACGTTCTTCTTCGCGCCCAGGAACTTGCCAAGGAAGGCAACCTGGTGACCTTCGGTATCACTCCCACCAGTCCCGAAACTGGCTACGGCTACATCGAGGCCGAAGGCGAAAACGTCAAGCGCTTTGTGGAAAAGCCGGACCGCGCTACCGCCGAAAAGTATTTGCTGGCTGGTAACTTCTACTGGAACTCCGGCATCTTCTGCTTCAAGGCTAAGACCTTCCTTTCTGAACTGCAGAAGCATTCTCCCGACATTCTGGAAGCCGCCAAGATGGCTCTCGCAAATACCGCTATCGAAGCCGGTGAACCGATTCGCGTGGGCATGGACGACATGAAGGCCATCCCTTCCAACTCCATCGACTACGCCGTCATGGAAAAGTCCAACATCGTGAAGGTTGTGCCCAGCGATATCGGCTGGAGCGACCTTGGCTCCTTCGACAGCCTGTATGGCGAATACCCTCACGACGAAAACGGCAACAACGTGAACCCCCGTCACATTGCCGTAGGTTCCAAGAACTCCCTGGTCATGGGCTCCCAGCGTGCTATCGCTACCATCGATCTGGACAAGATGCTCATCGTGGATACCCCCGACGCTCTCCTCGTGGCTCCTCTCAGCAGCAGCCAGAAGGTGAAGCAGGTGGTGGAAGAACTGAAGGTCCGCGGCTCCGACCTCATCAGCGTTCCGCAGACTGTGAACCGCCCCTGGGGTACTTACTCTGTGCTGGAATCCACCGAACGCTACAAGATGAAGCGCATCGTGGTGAAGCCGGGCAAGCGCCTCTCCCTGCAGAAGCACCTGCATCGTTCCGAGCACTGGGTGGTCGTAAGCGGTACAGCAACCGTTACCGTCGGCGACAAGGTGTTCTACGTTCGCCCCAATGAATCCACCTACATCCCCGTGGGCGAAGTCCATCGCCTGCAGAACGAAGGCCGCCTGCCTCTCGTCATCGTGGAAATCCAGGTGGGTGAATACACCGGCGAAGACGACATCATCCGCATGGAAGACGACTTCCACCGTAACTAAGAGTCAGTGAAATTAAGAAAGGGTCTCGGCATCGCCGAGACCCTTTTTTCATAATTCATAATTCGCGCTAGCGCTAGAACTGGTCCAGGAAGCGCTGGTCGTTGCCGGTAAGCAAGCCAATTTCCGGAATGGCGTGGCGCAGCATGGCGATACGGTCGAGACCGAAGCCGAATGCAAAGCCGGTGTACTTTTCGCCATCGATACCGCAGTTCTTGAACACGTTGGGGTCCACGGAGCCGCAGCCACCGATTTCCATCCAGCCGGTGCCCTTGCAACGACGGCAACCTTCGCCGCCGCAGAATACGCAGCTCACATCCATTTCAGCGGAAGGTTCCGTGAAGGGGAAGAAGCTGGGGCGGAAACGGGTCTTGACGCCTTCACCAAAGAGCTTGTTCATGAATACCTGGAGAACGCCCTTCAGGTCGGCAAAGGAAATGTTTTCGTCCACCACCAGGCCTTCGCACTGCTGGAACATGGGAGCGTGGGTGGCATCGTTGTCGACGCGGAACACGTGGCCCGGAGCAATCATGCGGAAAGGCGGCTTGTGGGTTTCCATGTAATGAATCTGGGTACCGCTGGTGTGGGTGCGGAGCATCACCTTGTCGTCCACGTAGAAGGTATCCTGCATGTCGCGGGACGGGTGGTCGGGAGGAGTGTTCAATGCTTCGAAGTTGTACCAGTCGGTTTCGATGTCGCGACCGAAGTCCACTTCAAAGCCCATCTGGCTGAAGAAGTCGATGATCTCTTCGCGGACGTCGTACAGCGGGTGGGTAGAACCTGCAGGAATGCCTGCGCCAGGGAGGCTCACGTCTACGCTACCGCTGGAAAGTTTCTTCTGGAGGGCCGCTTCGTTGGCGGTGGCGATGGCCTTTTCGATTTCTTCGGAGACGGCCACCTTAAGTTCGTTGACGAGCTTGCCGAAAGCCGGCTTTTCTTCGGGAGGAAGAGTACCCATCTGCTTCATCAGGTCGGTAACGAGACCTTTCTTGCCCAGGTACTTCACGCGGAGGTTGTTGACGGCTTCTTGATTGGTAAGGTCAGTTTGCGCAAGTTCTGCGTCAAATGCCTGTTTCACGTTATTAATAGCTTCACTCATAGTGCGGCAAAATGTAGAAATTGATAATGGATGATTGATGATTGATAATGAAAACTTCTGCGCGTACGGAGTATTTTTTAATTGACTCCTGGAATGTGCATGATAACGGGCCTGTTCTTCCCGTTCTCGGTCTTATGGATGGTGAGCTTGCCGGTGGAGTCATAGCTGAACTGGTCGCCAACTCGCTCGCCGTTGACGTAGGTGAGGGAATCTCGCAGAACTCCGTTGCGATACCAGTTTTTCCAGATGCCATCCCGCTTTCCATCTTTCCAGAAACCTTCGGAGGCGGCTGATGTGTAACTTACGCTATCCGCAGTTGAATCCGGATAAAAGCTGCGGCTGACTTTTATATCTCCGTGTTCCCAGTTTTCTTCGTACCGTAGAGCTTTACCTTCGCGCATAAACCATAAGGTGCCATCTAGGACGAATTCGCCCCCTTCGTTCATTACGAAGGTAGATTCGGCACAAACAACAGCGCCGCATACGCCGAAGTCCGTTCGCGCTGTATCCCGCATAACAGTTTCTGCGATTTTGTTTCCTTCGACATCGAACCACTGCCATACGGAATCCCGCAGTCCGTTCCTCCAGAATTCCCGCTTTAGCACGATGCCTTCGCCGGAGTACATTTCTCGTACGCCATTCAGAATGTTGCCTGCCCACATTTCGCGTACTCGCACCTTCTTGCCGCTGTCGTAATACTCCAGACGCTCGCCACTCTTTTTACCTTGTCTGCAATAGAACTGGAGCTCAAGAACGCCGCTAAAGTTGTACTTTTTATAGAAGCCAGAGTCGATGGTGCTGAAACAGGAATTTTCCTCGGCGATGGTTCCGTTCTCGTTCCACTTTTTCCAGACGCCAATGGAGTCTCCGTTGTCGCTGTAGTGTTCCTCGAATGCCTTTTCGCCGTTGAAGTGCCAACCGGTCCAGTCGCCAACGGGATGGTCGTTTTCGTAATAACGGATAGCTTCGGTTTTCTTGTTGAAGTGCCCTCCGAAGTAGCTGGTCCACTTACCGTGGCGCAACCCTTTCTTGTACTTGCCTTCCATGACAAGATCACCAAAGCCTGTCCAGCGTTTGAAATCGCCATGGGGGACGCTGTCCTTGTAGGGAATTTCCAATTCCTTGATTCCGTCGGAATACCACTCGTTTCGCTTTAAGATTTCACCATCGGGATAAATCCAGATAGACGTTTTTTTCGCACCATTGGCGTGGTATGCCACAACCTGTTCCTCTGCGTGCTCAATAGTGCATCCAGAAAGAACAAGGAAAATGCAGAAAATCGGTGCAAAAAAAAGTTGAATCATATTTTCCAAAGTAGAAAAAAGGTAATTTCTAGGTGTGGCTGAAATAAAAAACAAACCTATTGCAGATACGCTAAATGCAAGAGTACGTACCCCATGGGTATGGCTTGTTCTTGTGGTTACCGTTGGGTTGACTGCGTTGTTTTATTTCTCCCAGAAACCGGAGCTTGTGGTGTATCCGCGGTTCATTAAGAGCCTTGCTGAATACCAGCTTCAGGAATCCTACGTGATGCGGACCATGGATCGCATTCGAAGTGGAACCGGTGGCGATACCTTGCTGGTTCAGACCCAGACCATGAGTCTTCGAGAATCTGCGGTTTCCTTCTCTCGCGAAATGGACGAGATGAGCTCCCATGGAATCAAGACGCCAAGCTACAATATGGTCAACCGGTTTGAAAAGGAAGTCTTGGGCAAGGTAGCCGGAATGCGCCGCTACGCCACAGGGCGCTGTGCTTGGATGGTTCGCCTAAATCAAATCAATGATGAAATTCAGAATCATCCTGCGGCGGTCTACGCCAGGTTGCATAGAACACTGGATTCCGCTAAGGCTGGATATCCGGTTGGAGTAAACTTCGGTGATTCCCTGTACACGGAGGTGCCCGATTCGCTCAAGACTTCAATCATTGCTTTGCTGCAGGATAACGAAGAACTCGCCTTTGCATGGAGTCGTTTTAATAACGAGATGGCGGTCATGTATAGTGAGGATCTGATGCAATTTTTCCATCAGGCGAACCAGAATGAAATCGCCCTGAAGTCAAAGATTCCCATGGCCTTCTATTTTCTGTCCCTGGTTCTAATGCTTTCTACTTTTTTCTTTATTTTCCGTTCTCGCCAGTAGGTCTAACTTGTCTTTTTTCACGTCTCGTAAACCGGCTTTATTCAACTTTGCGGTCCTGCTGCTTTTCCTGGCTTCATGGCTGTTCTCCTATATGTTCCCGGCTCTAAAGGGAATGTTGTACGAAGACCACCTGTTTTATGGAACCGTAACCCATGCTTCGATTCCCAGCATTTTTGGTGGGAGCGATATTCCGTTCATGGATAAGACCATGTTCCAGATTAACGGGGATGATCAGGCTACTTTTATTCTGTACGCTTCCCAGGAAATGATGGATGACATGTCCGAATGGTTCAGCTTTGCAGCCATGGATGCGGGAACAATTCCGCTGGAAATTTCCGCGGCGAGGATTGACGACCATCGTTTCGTTGTACATTCAATAGCCTCTTCCGACGGGGAACTGGATTTTGATGATCTGGTGATGGATTACCAGGTGTACTACGCCTTCATTGGCGCCTGCATTGTGGGTGCTATGGCGGTCGCTGCGTTGGTCCTGTTTGTCCTGTGGATCGTAAAGAAGCGGGAATAGTCACTTTGAAGGGCTTGCTTGTATTTGTTCTCGCCCTTGCCTGCATAGCCTCCCTTGCGGTTGCAGCGCAGCCTTGTGACACCTTGCTGGTACGCCAAAAACCTGCCGGAATTTGGTGGCCGTCCAAAGATACGAATCGAAGAATTGCCCCGGTAGCTGTATGGTTCCATGGCGGAATGACCAGCGGAAATTGTCAAAAAGGATTGGTTGCCGGGGGCGATTTTTCTTCTATGGTTCCAGGCTACATCGTAATAAGCGCGTCTGCCTGTCGACAGGATCACTGGGTGGAGCCAACCACCATGGCCATGGTGGACGAGGCTCTTGACTCCGTTGCGCAAAGGCGAGGGCAGGAAATTTCCGAAGTGTCGCTGGTGGGCATATCCGATGGCTCCTTGGGCGTAATTGCGTATTCCAAGCTAGGAAAACGCAAGATCGTTTCTCGGGTATTGATGAGTTCCTATGGCGGGTTGCTGGGGGCTGCGTCGGACTTGGCCAGGGATCCTGCGTTTAAAACCGGTCGTTGGCGTTTTATTCAGGGAGGCGCGGACAGGCTGTATCCATCGCAGGAAACGGTTCCCTGGATAGAAGGTTTTTGTCGAAACTTGGGTGTGGAATGTGACTTGAAGTTTGATCCTCAAGGTGAACATGACTGGGGTTATTGGCAAAATAAGCGAAAAAATTGGATTTTAGAGTTTTTTTAGCTAGAACCCTTGACAAAATGGCATAATTTTTCAAAATTTGGCTTCACGAACATGCGGATGTGGCGGAACTGGTAGACGCGCTAGATTCAGGTTCTAGTAATCGCAAGGTTGTGGAGGTTCAAGTCCTCTCATCCGCACTGAAAAAGACTCATCGAAAGATGAGTCTTTTTTGTTGCAGAGGGCGAGGAAGCATCCCCGCATCCACATAGTGGACCATTCTCACTAAGGCAACAAAGTTGCCAAGTGTTCATTAGTCTGGACTCCCACCCCACACGTGAGGCTACATTTCGTTTTTGTTGCCGAAGGCGGGGGAGTATCCCGCTCGGGACGCGTCCTTCACGTAAAGTTGAGAATCTTTTCTACTTTATGCATATGTCCTGCGGATTTGAGGAACAGTTTGTACAGGCTTTTGAGACCGCGACCCTGAAAGGGGAGCGGGTTGCGCTTGTTGGCCTTAGGGAGTCTGACGTTGAGGCGGTTTATGCGTTGGTGCAGGAATCCCGCGATCACTTGACGCCACATCTTCCTTGGGTAAAGGATACCTCGATTGCAGACATCAGGAAAAAAGCTCGCGGCTGGATTCTTGCTGAGCAGCTTTCTCAGGGCGGCTGCTGGTGTATTCTTGAAAAAAACGAAAATGGTTTGCCAGTCGGCTTTATTATGCTGGATGTGAACTTGAGTAATCGCTCGGCGGCCATTAGCTACTGGCTTGGAAAAAAGTTTACGGGGAAGGGCTATGCCACCCAGGCCCTCCAGCTGCTTTCTGATTTTGCATTAAAAACGTTGCGCTTGAATCGACTGGAAGTTTTTGCCTCGGTTCATAACGAAAAAAGTGCGGCGGTGGCCCTGCGAGCCGGTTTTAAGGAAGAAGGCGTTTGTCGGGATTACGAAATGGTGGGCGAAACTTTTGTGGATCACCGTCGTTTTTCGCTTCTAAAACGCGATCTTACTGCATGAATTGGCGAAATTCGCTTAATTTCGCTGTTTTTTCTGGTTGCAGAATGTTTACTTGAGTAAACACTAATCCTAAGTTATCTTTGTGTTTATTGCGTAAACACTTCTATCTTTGTAGATATGGAAAACGGTGATGTTCAAAAACTCGTAGAACCCGATGTGTTGCAATACACGAATTATCGCGTGTATCTTCGGGATTATTACGAATATAAGAAGTCGGTGAACCCCGCCTTCAGTTTGCGCTATTTTGCTGAAAAATGCGGGCTTTCTAGTCATGCCCACATTAAGCTTACTATCGATGGTAAGCGTAATATTACGAAGATTACGGTAACAAAGCTTATTCACGGTCTTGGTCTTACTAACCAGCGAGCTACTTATTTTGAATGCCTGGTATTCTTTAACCAGGCCGAAACAGACGAAGACAAGAAAGTCTATTACGCCCAGTTGGTCAAGGCTAGCCCCCGTTCCAAGCTTCATAAGATGGATCAAGCTCAGCTTCGTATATTCAAGGAATGGCATCATTCAGCCATTCTCGAAATGGTTGGCCTCAAGAATTTCCGTCCCATTCCCGAACAGGTCTCAAAGCGCCTTCGTGGCATGGTGACACCGTCCCAGGTTACAGAATCCTTGAATCTTTTGCTGGAATTGGGTCTTTTGGTGAAAACCGCCAACGGTTACCGCCAGAGCAATCCCCTCATTACAACCGACGACGAAGTGCAAGACATGATGGTTAAGCTTTATCATTTCCAGATGCTGAAGCTTTCTGCAACGATGTTGTCCGATCTTCCGGGGGAAGAAAGGGACATTTCTGCGCTTACCTTTGGAATTAAGCGCTCAGATTTCCCTAATTTGAAAAAACACTTACAACTAATGCGAAAAGAACTACTAGATTTCTCTGCAAAAGCAGGAGAAGCTGAAGAAGTTGTTCAGGTCAACTTACAGCTGTTCCCTCTGACCCGAGGAGTGTGATGAGATTCTTTTTGTCCATAGTCAGTTTTGCATGCCTAGCATCTGTTGGGTTGTTGTCGGTTGCTTGCTCCGACGACAAGAACACTGCTGGTATTGAAATTGGCAATCCGTCTATTGCGGACAAGGATACCATTCCGGATACTCCTATTGTGGTTCCTCCTGTGGAAGATGTCCCTGTTGCGCTTCCGTTGACGGCTGAATTTACTGTTGATTACTCTGATGTTGAATCTGTAAAGGTTGCTAAGGTTCTTTCTAAGTCTGCTGCAAAGGATGAACCGCTGCTGCTGGATTCCTTTGCTCTGCAACTTCATAGTGTGCGTACCTACGCTAGCTACTATATCTGGTTCCCGGATTACAATGCTGTAGAGGGTATGCAGGTTTGGCCTTACAATCCAGTTGCGGATGAGTCTGTCCTTGATTCTCTGGAAGATCATTCCATCACTGTTTCCTTTACAAAGGAATCCTTTGTCGATAGCGCCTTCAAGAATATCGACTTGCTGGACGGTGGTTATCTCAAGGAAATCGGAGTGTCCTTCAAGCCTTATGTGGCAGACGATATTTATGGCCGTGTGCTGATTGATGGAGAATACGTTCCCTTTGAGTACAATCTCTCCAACTTCCAATCCATGCAGCTGCGTTACCACTATTCCCAGATTGACACTGGCGATGGAAAGGCAAACCTTTCTGTTGTGTTCAGGGCAAAGATCTTCGCTGCTGGAGTCGACTTCTCCAAGGCCGAAATTTCTCCGGATGGTGTCATCTATATCGACATGAAGAATAACGTGGAATTGTGGAAGAAGTTGAACGAACGTTTTGTTCCGAGCTTCCAGCCGCTGCGCTACAACTTCATTAATGAGGCTGGTGAAGATAGTACCGCCTATGTCAAGGACATATGGAAGGGTATTGCGGCAGATGTAGGTGAAAACACCTTGATTAACGGAAACTTTGCTTCTCCCTTTACTACCGACTGGATTCTTGTGACTCAGTTTGGCGGCAAGGCTGACACCTCCGTGGTTGTGGAGAAAAAGTCCGGCGAAAGCATCATGAACGTGAATGTAACCGCTGGTGGTGACAGCTCCTTCAGTGTTCAGCTCCTGCAAGAAAATGTGGCCCTGATTGCTGGCGTACGCTATAAGTGCATCTTTACCATCTGGTCTGATGTGGAAGGCGAAATCACGGCACGCATCGGTTCTTACTCCACGTTTAAGACCATCGGCTTCTCGGAGCATGTCCCAGTTAGAAAGAGCGGCCAGTCTGTGGAAATCGAGTTCACGCCCGAAGTCAGCGATCCGTTTGCCCGTTTCGAACTGAACCTGGGTAAGCAGAAACGCAAGTTCTGGATCAAGGAAGTGAAGGTCTTGAGACTCACGAAGTAGTTTCATCTCAAAAAGCTCGTAGGGTGCCTTCCCAAGAAAATTGAACATTATATTGTCCCGCAAAATAGCGGGATTTTTTATTTCGCCTTTATCCTTTATCCTTTAACCTTTCTACTTTTATAGTACTATGGCTATTATTCCTACTCTCAAAGACAATCTCGTTATCGAGAATATCCGCCCGAACATCGAGGGCGGCCGTTTCATGATCAAGCGCGAACCGGGCGACACCGTCACCGTGCAGGCAGACATCTTCCGTCACAGCCACGAGAAGTACGATGCCGCCATCTTCTTCCGCCATGTGCCCGCAGAGGCTCCTGCCAAGAAGACTACTAAGACTGCCAAGTCCACAAAGGCTGCAGCCGTCAAGTGGGAACAGGCTCCCATGCATTTCGTGGATAACGACCTTTGGGAAGGCTCCTTTACCGTCAATAACATCGGTTACTACGAATACAAGATTTGTGCCTGGACCAAGGAACCTAAGGATGTTCCTACCGAAAGTCCGGTGATGAAGCTCCGTGTGGACCCCGCCTACGCCCGTACCGGTACCTGGTACGAAATGTGGCCCAAGTCCCAGGGCACCGACCCCACCAAGAGCGCTACCTGGAAGGACTGCGAAAAGCAGCTGGACTACATCGCCGACCTTGGCTTCGATACCGTTTACCTGGTGCCTATTCATCCCATTGGCGTTACCAACCGTAAGGGCGCCAACAACGCCCTCCACGCCAAGACCGACAAGAAGGGTAAGCCCCTGGAACCGGGATGCCCCTACGCCGTTGGTAACAAGTTCGGTGGTCACTACGCTACCGACCCTGAACTGGGCTCCATGAAGGACTTTGAACACTTTGCAAAGGCCGCCCGCGGTAAGGGCCTGCGCCTTGCTCTGGACATCGCCCTCAACTGCTCTCCGGACCATCCTTACGTAAAGGAACATCCGGAATGGTTCTACCACGAACCCGATGGCTCCATTAAGTTTGCTGAAAACCCGCCCAAGAAGTACGAAGACATTTACCCCTTCGACTACTACAACAAGAACTACAAGGAACTGTGGCAGGAAATCGAAAACATCATCCTGTTCTGGGCCGATAAGGGCGTGGAAATCTTCCGTATCGACAATCCCCACACCAAGCCGTTCCCCTTCTGGGAATGGCTCATCGCCGACGTGAAGGAAAAGCGTCCGGAACTGGTGTTCCTGGCAGAAGCCTTCACCCGCCCCAAGATGATGCATCGTCTGGCAAAGTCCGGCTTCGACATGAGCTACACCTACTTCGCATGGCGTAGCGCCAAGTGGGAATTCGAACAGTACCTGAAGGAACTGACTCAGTCCGACGCCAAGGAATACATGCGCGGTATTTTCTTCCCCACCACACCGGATATCTTCCCCAAGTATCTGGCCTACAAGGGTGCAAATGCCTTCAAGCAGCGTTACTTCCTGGCTGGTACCCTTTCTAGCCTTACCGGTATGTACAACGGTTACGAACTCTGCGAAAATATTCCGTCTCCCATCAAGGAAGAACTGCAGGATTCCGAAAAGTACCAGTACAAGGTTCACAACTGGGCTGGCCCCGGCATCCAGGACTTCGTTCGCCGCGTGAACACCGCCCGCCTGGAACATCCGGCTCTCCAGGAATACGACAACCTGGACTTCCACTACTGCGCCAACGACCAGCTCATGGTTTACTCCAAGAAGACTGGCGATGACGTTCTCCTGTTCGTCTGCAACATGGACATGGACAACGCCCAGGAAGGCATGGTGGAACTGGACATGGCAAAGCTTGGCCTCGACAACGACAGCTTCTTCTTCCTGAAGGACCTGATCACCGACGAATCCTTCGTCTGGCGCGGCAACAAGAACTTTGTCCGTCTGGATCCGAACAAGGCTCCTGGTCATCTGCTGGTTCTTAAGCGTATCTAATCTACGCTATACTTCGTTGCTCAAGCTCTCACGTATGTCTTATACGCTACGAGCTTTCGCGCCTTGTCTAGCTTGATTATCTACGCTTAAGAAAATGCTGCGCATCTAATCTGCGCTTAAGAAGAATTCGTAGGAATTAATAAAAAGAACGTCGCGACATTCGGCCCGCGGCGTTCTTTATTCTTATTTTTAAAACATGACTCGTGAACTTGTTATCAATGGTATTTATCGTCATTTCAAGAATCTCTACTACTGCGTAGAGTCTGTGGCCAAGCATTCCGAAACGGAAGAAGACTATGTGGTCTATCGCAAGATGTATGGCGATAAGGGACGCTGGATTCGCGAGAAGCAAATGTTCCTGAGTGAAGTAGACCGAGAAAAATATCCCGAGATTTCGCAACGGTATCGCTTTGAATATTTGAGACTGCAGTCCGAAAGAATATTCCTGCGCCCGTGGGAAGACGGTGACGCGTCCCGCCTATTTGAACTGGCTTCAGATCCTGACATCGGTCGCCGTGCCGGCTGGAAACCTCACGAATCGGCGGAAGAAAGCTTAAGCATTATCCAGAATGTCTTTAGAAACGATAGCACCTGGGCCATTGTGCTTAAGGAATCCGGCGATGTCATTGGCGCCATGGGCTATGGCCCTTCCTGCGATTGCGGGCTGCCTGCTGTTGGAGACGAACCGACTGTTGGATACTGGGTGGGAAAGCCTTACTGGAATCAGGGCTACTGCACCGAGGCCTTGGAGTTGATGCTTGATTATATGCGTGAACGGGGCCGATATGGAAGCGTTGTCAGCGGACATTTTGTAGACAATCCTGCATCTGGCCGTGTCATGGAAAAATGCGGTTTTATAGCCACTGGCGAGGAATGTCTCTGCCCGGAACTGTATGGAGGCGAAGATCGCCCTCTACGAGTGTTACGACTGAAATTTTAAATAAAAATCCTGAAAAGCATTCGCACGGGAAAAAAGCAGTTTATATTATAGATGACGAAAGAAAAATTTCACTGTTCACTACCATGATCGACATCTACTCTCTCTCCAAGAATCCTCTAGTTTTCCAGAAACCCCGTACCATTACGTCGGCTTACATTGACGTATCCGGAAAAATGGGCGTGGCTCAGACGGTGCTCATGGTTCAGGATAATTTTACTGAGAACTTCGGTAAGATCAAGCAGGATAATTTCTTTGTGAAGGAGAAGGGTGGCTACTGGGTTATTACCAAGGCCAAGTTCAAGTTTTTCCAGCGCCCGTTCTGGGGCGATAAGGTGGTGACAACGTCCTACCCGGCGAATAACGGTCTGATTCGTACTTACGAAAATACAGCGGTTACTACGGTTGAAGGTGAACCTATTGTCCTTGCGGTTCAGGAGGCCTGCTGCTTGGATTTGAACCGTCACCGTCCCATGAAACTGTCCGCTGTGGATTTCCCTACAGAAGGCTTTCCGGAACAGGTTCTGGACGACAAGTTCACGAAGTTTGAGCCTACTGTCGAAGAATATAAGGAAATTTACCAGCAGCGTGTTTTGCCTCAGCATCTGGACATGTCCCACCACATGAACAACATCAAGTATGTGGAACTAGCCATGAACGTTTTTCCTTCTGTGGACTGGGAACTTTGCATTCCCTCAGAAATGGAAGTTCATTTTCTGGGTGAATCCCTCGAAGGCATGCTGTTGAAAATTTTCCGTGCAGACCATAAAGGCGCTACCTATATGAAAATCGAAGACGAGACGGGGCGCCTGGTCTTCGAAATGAAAATCAAGATGAAATAGGATCTTTAGAATTCTTGGAAAAATTCCGGACGGTGAAAGTCCGGTTTTTCTGTGTCGATAGGGAAGGCACTCAGGTAGTGAGGCGTCTTCGCCTTGTCTCCGCATTTGTAAAGGTTACCTCGCAAAGCTACGCCTTCAAAGGATGTCAGGCCGAAAATGCTGGCTGGAATTTGCACTGTCATACCCCAGCAAATGAGATTGCCGGCGACGCTGGCCACTTGCTTGGTTCGTATTATTTTGTTGATAATGTCCTGGGCGAGTATCTGACGGTTGTTACGGTCGGGACCATGGGCGGCCAGCAAGAAACCGCGACTTGTTGTCTCGAAGTTAAAGTATTCTTCGGGTTTTGCCGGATTCTGCAGGAATATTTCTACGCAGGAGTCTTCCCAGCTACGACCGTTGTCTTCCTTGACTTCCGCTCGAAAACAATTTTCTGATTCTTCTACAGAAAAATTTACCACGAAGTAGTCCTTTTGAATTTCGGTTTCTGCAAGGACTGCGGGCAGTTGAATTCCCTGATTGGGAGTCCAGTTCATGTTTGCTTCTAGGATCATGTTGCCAATTTAGTTTTTAAAACAAAACCTGGTTTTGGATTGTGTTTTTCAGGGTGATTAAAACGCTGATTAATCAGTGGTTAAAAAGGAGTTTGATCACTTATTGATCAGACCTATTTTCAGACAAATCCGTATTTTGAAGAAAAATTGGGACTTTTGAATTGTGGCACGGCTTTTGCATTTATGGGTTGTCTTTACAAAGGTGCAATGGTGCACTGGGATAAAGATTACATATAAACTAGGAGGCCATCGTGGCTGAAAAAGAAAATAAGAATAATTCTACGACTCCGGCATTTGATTGCCTGGCGGTCACCAGCGTTAATGTTTATCCCTTTAAGGAAGGCTCTTGCTTTGGCCATATTAAAGGCTTGGCATCTGTGGTTCTTAACGACCAGATGCTAATCCGAGGCCTGCGTGTTATGGATGGCGAGAACGGTCTCTTTGTGGGCTATCCCAACGATCCTTTCTATAAGGGCGAAGACTTCAAGACTATTTGCAATCCGGTTACTCGCCAGCTTCGAGATCATATCGAAAATTGTGTCCTTGAAAAGTACCAGGCTTCTGTAGCCTAAGGCAGGTAATCCTTGTTTCGCAGAATCCGTTCTTATTGCCTGTTTGGGATAAAGGCTGTCCCTGTGAGTGTCGAGGTTGATGCATCCCAGGGGCTGCCGGGTTTCACTTTGGTAGGGTTGCCCGACAATGCGGTAAGGGAGTCGAGGGAGCGTGTGGTTTCCGCTATACGTTCCATCGACAAGGTGGTGACGGGTTTCCGTACAACGGTAAACCTGTCACCCGCGGATTTGCGTAAGGAAGGAAGTGCCCTTGATTTGCCTTTGGCTGTGGGCCTGCTTGTTGCAACCGGTGAAATTGAAGTCCCTGATTTGGAAAAGTTTGTGTTTGTGGGTGAACTTTCTCTTGACGGTTTGCTGAAGCCTGTTCGAGGAGTTCTTTCGGTTGCGATGGCTTTGATGGAATCGGACCGAGACAGTGTTATGGTAATTCCCAGGGCTAATGAACGAGAGGTCAACCTTGTTGACGGAATCCGCTACATTTGCGCCGATAGTCTGGGAGAGTGCGTAGAAAAAATTGAAGCGGGAGCGGCGACGTCTTGTCGTAAGGCTTCCGGATTAAAGTCGAATTTACACCAGATGCAGGATGCTCTTGCTTTGAATGATGTACCGGATTTTAAGAATGTGGTGGGAATGGAAGGGGTGAAAAGGGCTTTGGAAGTTGCCGCCGCAGGGGCGCATAATTTCTTGCTGGTTGGTTCCCCAGGTGCGGGAAAAACCTTATGTGCCAAGTGCCTGCCGGGAATTCTTCCTGAGATGACTGAACTGGAAATTTTGGAAACGACGCGGATTCATTCCTGCGCAAGGGCCCTGGGTGAATTTGGTGATTTTAATCCGGTGGTTAACCGCCCCATACGTATGCCCCACCATTCGGCATCCATGGTTTCCTTGGTGGGTGGCGGTACACGCCTAAGGCCAGGAGAGGCGAGTCTAGCCCATAATGGTTTGTTGTTTCTAGATGAGTTGCCCGAGTTCAACAGGACTGTTCTTGAAGCTTTGCGTGAGCCAATGGAAGAAGGCTGTATTTCTGTTTCCCGTGCCAGTGGCTCCGTTGTATGGCCCGCCCGATTCATGATGGGGGCGGCGATGAATCCATGCCCCTGTGGCTATTCTATGGATTCCAAGCGCGTTTGTACTTGCCTACCCGAGGCACGAAAGCGCTACCAGGAAAAGATCTCCGGCCCTCTTCTGGATAGAATCGATATTCAGGTGAGCGTGCCCCCGGTAGACCCGTCGCAGTTCGCCAAGCCTACAGTGGCTCCGGAAAGTTCCGCCGATATTCGCCGTAGGGTCTGCGCTGCCCGAAATCTTCAGCGAGAGCGTTTCCGCAATACCCGGTTCAAGACCAATGCTGAAATGTCCTCTGAATTCGCAAAGGAATGTTGCAGGATGTCTTCCGGAACAGAACGATTCTCCATCTCCGCAGCCGATAAGATGGGGTTGAGCGCTCGAGGCTACTATCGCCTGCTCAAGGTCGGGCGAACCATTGCGGACCTTAGGAATGCGCCTTCTGTAGAAATAAACGACCTGGCCGAAGCGCTTCGCTACCGGTCCTTCAGATCGTAAAAATGCAGAATCCTATCTGCAGATCTTGATGGATGATTCCGCCCCGGCGCAGTCGGGAATTGCCAAAGGCTTACGTACACTGACTTCCACGGCGTCGGCCTTGGGATAGTGAGACAAAATATATTTGGCTGTTTCTACTACCAGGGTTTCTTCTAGCTGGAAACAAGAAAGGCGGATAAAACCCTTCAGGTCTTCCGCCAATTGAGCATAGTCTATGGAGTGGGCCAAATCCTCGTTACGGGCGGCCAAGGTAAAATCCAACCACAGGTTAACGTTCAGTACAATAGGCTGTTCGTTTTCACGTTCAAAGGGGAGCGTACCAATAATACAATTGAACGTGAGATCCCGGATTGAAATTTTACCGGAGCTGATTACCATACGAAGAGGACCACGGCACCAGCGATAGATGCACCGGCAACGCCGAACCAAATGTTACGGGCGGAGGTGTAGGAATCCTGGGTCTTCTTGTTTTCCTTCATGCGCTGCTGGAGGTTGTACAGGGTCCAACCGTCGTGGTTACCATTTTCGATAACAACATCCTCGCACTTCTTTTCGCCACCGCATGCGCTCAACAGGCTGGTGCTGAGGGTTTCAAGTTCGTCGTAGTTGTCCTTGGCTTCGTTTGCCTTGGAGTGCTGCATCACGCCGATAACAATGCTTGTTGCGGCGAGAGCTGCAAGACCAACTGCGCTCCAGAAACGGACTTCGTCTGCGATACCGAAACGGTCGCCTACGTCGCCAGCGGCGTCGTTAGCTGCGTAGTCGCGGCTGTCTGCGGAGGTGTTGTCCACGGGAGCGTTGGTTCTGTATGCGGAGAGGTCTTCGTCGTCTTCGCAATCTTCGTCATCTTCGTCGCAGTATTCGTCCTTGCTTGCTGCTGCAGCTTCGGCAACCGGTTCTTCTTCCGGTGCGTCGCCCTTCAGGGTAACGGGAGTGCCGTCAACGAAGGCGATTGCAGTGGTAAGGCCCGGGGCAAAAACGGACTTGCCGTCAAAGTAAACCTTTTCTTCATCTTCATCGGCGCTCATGCCGCGACGCTTGTAAACCTTTGCGGTAACCAGCTTGGAGTAGTCAACGCCATCTGCAGTAAGAGCGGTCATGGAGCTCAGGTCGCCTGCGCTACCCTGGTAGAGCTGATAAGCAGGGTCGGTATCGCCAAAAGGATCGACGAACTTCTGGCGAAGAACCAGACGGCCATCCTGGAGGGATTCGACTTCGTCTGCAGGAATGGTCTTGAGTTCACCACCGAATTCTGCAGAAATATAATCGTCGGACTTTGCTGCATCCTTGGCTTCAAAGTCGCTAATGTCGTAGGCTCCGGCGAATGCGGAGACTACAGAAAGGCAAATTGCCAAAATAAGAGAACGTTTCATCTTGTGCTCCATAAGACTATTTACGCGAAATATATAAAAAAATGACGATAATACCACCCCAAAAGGTGCGTTTTACCCCCTAAAATGGGCATGTCTTTACTTGCGTTACACACGTGTAACTCTTTGATTGTCAATGAGTTGGGTGTTTCTTGCTTGTGGGAAGACTCTGCGTGGGGTGTGGGGACGCCTTTTGGGCTGCAGGAGGATCGGCTTTATTGCTGGTTTGAACGTCGTTTGTGGGGGCGTCTAGAGGTGGCGGTTGGGGCTGCTCTTTGGCTGGTCGCTTTGCTATATTATAGCCCGTAAATTTTAACTCTAACCAGAAGGTGCTAATCATGGCAAAGCTTTCTATTG
>JAKSIF010000023.1 GCA_024398965.1 Fibrobacter sp.
CAGTCATCACGAGCAAATTTTCCTTGCTGATTTTTTTAGACATATCGACCTCAATGGTTGTATAACGCAAAGCAGTCTCTGTCTAGGCTCCGATTGAATTATTCATTCATTACACACCGTACAGAAAAACCATATGTCTTATATTGATCGGATCGAGAATTTCCCGTAGATGATTTCCCCTGTGATCCGGCAACAGCACCTTCTTCGGCATAATTCTTTGATTCTTCAGGATAAAACCAATACGTATAATCGTTAACATCCGAGAACTCATACGCCCAATTATATCCAGCGGCAATTAAACTATACCCTGTATAGTTAAGCCCCCCAAAAGGGGTCGACCTTACACCTTTCACGCCCGCATCATTTCCATCTGCGTGAACTACAATATAAAAATCATTGTATGTAAGCAAACGCCAACCATCTGGGCAAATTCCTTGGTGGTTTTCTTGAATCAAGTGAGCACAACTCTTGGTATTACAACTATCGTTGAAGCCCATCATTTCTGCCCATTGGTAAAGTCCACCGTAATTTGCACATTTTGTGGTATCATTGTCATAGCAATAGCGTTCAACTTTAGAGTTGTCAGATTGATTCTCAGAACCATCAATCATTATACCAACATTCAAGTTTTCCGCCATAACATCGATTGTTGCCGCTTTATTATTAGTATCTTTTCCTGTCACAGTCAAATACTTGTATTTGCGTTGTTCATATTCAAATACACCATACGAAAGATTTGGACTAGTATAGTCCTGTTTTACGAAGCTACTACTCGAAGCGACTGATGACGAAGAACGCTTCACAGAAGAACTAGACGATCCTACAGAACTACTACTTTGCTTATTGCTTGATGACGAGTTCACCGACGAACTGGACTTAGCTGAGCTGCTGCTGGATCCTTCGACTCCGGCGCTGCCTCCGCTCAGGATGACACTGGATGAAGAACCCAGAATGACAACGGAGGAAGAAGAAGACTTGTCTAGATTCTCGGTCGTGGCCGAGGATGACATTCGGGAGGAACTGCTAGATTCCCGATCGGGATCGGGAATGACAGAAGAGGATGATTCATCGTCCTCAACAGCGGAACTCAGTGTGCTGTTTTCACCAGATGCGCTGGTGGAGTTGGAGTCGTCGCCGCAGGCGTTAAAGGCGAACAGCGCAAAAGCGACCGCGCTGGTGATTGTAATTTTTTTGAAAATGTTCATATTAAAACTCTGTTAAATGTGGTTATGCGCGGGGATTTTGAAAAAAAGGGCTAGTCACGACACTTGCTTTAGTCCTGAACACAACGAATGGACAATCCATTAGTTTTACGAATAACCGACATGTCAACATTTTGACCTATCGAGCCAAAACTTATTCCAAAAGCCCCCCCCCCATCGCCACCTTGAGTAGATGTCCAAAAATAAGCACCCATTCCATAAGAACGAATTTCACGGAGAACGTTATTGTTCCATTCAGCAAGATTTGCCGGTAGAATCGTAAAACCGTAATAATCAAATCCATTTCCATTAAACGACCAGTCGCTTTTTGACTTCAATAAAAGGCCGCAACGCGTCTTTTCAGGTGCATAACACTTTAAGGCAGAGAACAGTGTTTTCCATTCGTTTAAGCTTGGCAAATGCCATCCCGCCGGACAAACCCCGCGAACCTTTTCCGGCAAATCGCATGTATGAAAAAATCCACAACCGCTTCCACCATCGCTGAAGATTGCAGCAGAATCAACGGCTGCTGGCCATGTATAATAACGCCCGTAAATATTCCCCGTGTCGGAAATATCCTTATATCCGATAGAACCGAACATTGACAATGTGTCGCCGACTTGGTAATTGTAACTTAAATTTTCGGCCATCCAGGTCTGATCCGCAATTTTTACGGTTTTATAAACCTGGCCATCTCTTTCATCAGTAAATGTTCCGTGTACCACGGTTGCCGTATCAACACCGGGTATGTATTTGCTGACATCTTCAACATGAGTGTAGCCTTTTAAGCAACGGATGTGCATCATTCTTGTTGTCCCGGAATACACGCCATCGTTACTAAAACTGAAATACCATCCCTCGGCTTTAGAATTTGAAGCCCAGAAGGCTGTATGATAATGCAAAACCTTAGAATCTGTACCAGACGGAGTCACTGAAAAGCCGTAATCATCGGTGCCGTTGCCGTTGAAATTCCATCCAATCCTGGACTTCAATTTTTTACCGGCAACACTCGCCCCGCCTGCAGTATTAAACAAAGTATTCCAATCTTCGTTACTGGGCAGACGCCAACCTTCAGGACATATACCTCGAACCTGTTCATTCGGGGTGCAGCTACCTGTGGAACAGCCCTTTCCGTCATCACCGAAAACAGCTGCAGAATCCATTGCTGCTCCGTATGAATACAGGCGTCCAAAAACATCACAAGTCCGAACGGGTTCTGCCTGAAGGTCATAAATATTTGAAATCGACAGGCATGCCCTGTCTTTTTCATAAAGGGTATCCGCGACATAGGCATAGTTCAAATTTTCTGCCATCCAAGTCTGGTCACCGATTTTTACGGTTCTATATGTTTGACCATCTCGTTCATCAGTGAGTACATCATACTCTACATCTGGATTAAAGAAGTCCTCCTTGGTTTCTCCACTCCAAAATGGATAAACTTTGGGATCCACTTTAGGTCCACTTTCACCATCATCTTCATCTTTTACACAGCGGACTTGATTATCGCTCATCCCATGATCAAGGGAACTTGCATAGGTGTAGTATTGATTTGTGCGACCAATAGTAACGACATTATCAGAAGTGCCGTTATACATATACTCACCACTTGCAAGTAGATTTGCCTGAATACAATTCCGACTAGAAACTGGTGCAAGAGAAAATCCCAGAGTATCTATGCCGTTATGGCCTTCTAACCAGCCAAATCGGGATTTTAGCATAATGCCATCTATTTGGTCGTTTTTTCCCGACGCATAGAGTAACTCTTTCAGTTCTCCAAGAGACGGAATATGCCAACCTTCAGGGCAAATTGTATTCCAGACACGATACAATCTTCCGTAAATTTCACAATTTTCATCTTTTTCGTCGGCACAGCGTGAACCACTTTGCGCGTAATTCAAATTTTCCGCCATCCAGGTCTGCCTGCCAATCTTGACGGTCTTGTACACTCGGCCATCGCGTTCGTCAACCAATTCTCCATAGTTAATGTTTGGGTTCAAGAACTGCGATCTAGATGTAACTTCGGGACACTTAGTCACGGTACTGACATAGGAATTTGCTTTACTGGAAGATGAAGCAATCAAACCTTCCGAGCTACTCAAAGCACTCGACTCATCAGGTCCATTACTGGATCCAGTCCCATCGCAGGCATTAAATGCGAACAGCGCAAAAGCGACTGCGCTCACCAAGCCAATTTTCTTAATCGTTTTCACAAAAACTCCAAACATTTTCCCCCATAAATTTAGATTCCTATAACGCCTTTACCCCCCCCGAATGTAAACTTTATTAAATAGAATGCAAGTAATCGTCGTTTTTGCAGAAACGCAGCCTTGAAATTTCCCATACGCCTCACCCTGAGACATATAGAACATTTTGCATCCTGCATTCGCGTTAGGGATGGAAGCCGGCCACGGTGGGAGCTTCGCTCCTTGACTTTTCGCCTCGGCAATGACTATGCAAGCATAGTCACTGCACTCGGCTCTGGGTCAATCGAACTCGCGCGACCCTTGACTTGTGCAGTTGCCTGGAGCGCGAGGCTGAACGGACGGGGAGCGGAGCGAGCCGATAACGCGACAGCCCGACCCCGGCGGCGGTGAGATCCCCGCTCGGAGGCGGGGATGACAAGCGAGGGATGGAGCCGGGGGAACGCCCAAAAGTCGAGAGCAACCACAAAATTTTCCCCTTGTCCTCCCCCCTCTCTGTTTGATATACTGCAGGTATAACCATCAGCGTTCGCCATGCGAACAAGGAGGAAATATGAGAAGTTACACAACGTTCAGCCTGCAGTACGCCCACCGTTTCTACGGTTTCAAGGGAGAGGCGCAGTATCTTCACGGGCATACGGGTATCCTGACCATTGAGGTGGAGGATTCCATCAATGCGGGAGTGAACATGGTGTTCCCCTGCAACGAAATCCAGAAGACGGCCTGGGACATTCTGCGGAATTTCGACCACGCCCTCATTCTGCGTGAAGATGACCCGCTGCTCCCCGCGATTCTCGATGTCTATGAAAAGCAGGGCATCAGGAACGGACATCCGCAAAACAAGATGAAGGGGCCTGCGTTCAAGACGGCGCTGGCCACGGCTTACCCGGATTGCCGCCTGGTGGTGACGAAGGAGACCATGACGGTGGAAGGCATGATCAAGATTGTCTACGACCTTCTGAAAATGAAGTTGAACATCGCAAAGATTACATTCACCAGCGGAGTGAACGCCGCCTCCCAGGAATTCCCTGTCACGAGCACAGTCAAGCGCTGTCCCCTCTGCGGAATCGCCTTGGACGAAAACGGCGTTTGTCCCAAGTGCGGATATAAGGAAAAAGCATAATTCGCGATTCGCCCACTCGACGCAAAACAGAAAAGGGCTTGAGAATATTTCTCAGGTCCTTTACCTTTACCAAATCATTTTCTCGCCCTGTGCAGCGAGCAAGATTTCAATGACTTAATTTTTCTTTTCTTCGGTAGAGTTGGCTGCGTCTTTTTCCTTGGGCAAAACCAGGTTCAGAATCACGGCCAGCAGGAACACTACAGCCACGCAGTTTTCTGCGAAGATAGTCTGGAAAATTTGCGGGAATTCCTTGAACATGCCGGCGGCCTGGGTAAAGCCAAGGCCCACGCTGAGGGAGAGGCTCACGATGACCATGTTGCGCTGGCAAAATCCGCTCTTGGCCATCATGCCAAAACCTGCAAACAAAATGGAGCCGAACATCATGATGGTGCAGCCGCCAAGCACTGCCTGCGGGATGGTGGTAAGCAATGTGCCGATGGGCGGGAAGATGCCGCCCAAGAGCATAACGATGGCGCCAGTGGCGATGGTAAAGCGGTTTACCACGCCGGAAAGTGAAGCAAGGCCCACGTTCTGGCTGAAGGAGGTGATAGGGGTGCAACCAAAGATACCGGAGATGGTGCTGACGAAACCGTCGCAACTGATGGCGCCGCCCATTTCGGATTTGTGAATTTGACGCTTGAGGGCTCCATTTACGAGAGCGCTGGAATCGCCTACAGTTTCCGTTGCAGAAACCAGGAAGATGGCCACCACAGAAAGAATAGGTCCGATGTGGAATTCCGGAGTGAAGGGCAAAATCTTGGGGAGCGCCACGATGCTGCAGTTAGAAAGCCCGGAGAAGTCCACCATGCCCATGCAAAGAGCGAGAACGTAACCGACCACGAGGCCCACCAGCACGGAAAGGGAGCGAAGGAAACCCTTGGCGAAAACCTGCGTAAGCAGGCAGGTAAGCAGGGTGACGCTTCCGACAATCCAGTTGTGTGTTGCGCCGAAGTCCGCAGAACCCTGGCCGCCGGCGAAGGAATTTGCGCCGATAGGTAACAACGAAAAACCGATAGCCGTTACCACAGTCGCTGCCACGATATGCGGAATAAGCTTCAGCCAGTATTTTGCGCAAAGGCCAAGCAAACCTTCCACAATGCCGCCCACAATCACGGCGCCCATGAGGGTGCCCATGCCCTGGGTGGTAGCAATGCCGATGGAAACGGAAAGGAAGGTAAAGCTGATGCCCATGACGATGGGCAACCTGGAACCGATTTTCCAGATGGGGAAAAGCTGTACCAGGGTGCCGATGCCGGCGATAATCATACAGTTCTGAACGAGGGCCGCAGTCAGCCCCTTATCCAGATTTACAACCCCGGCAAGAATCATGATGGGGGTGATGTTTGCAACGAACATGGCCAGCACATGCTGCAGGCCGAAGGGCAAAGCCTTCAGCACCGGCACGCGGCCGTCCAACTGATAAATATTTTCCGATGAATTGTTCATAATGATTCCTTAGAACTGAATTCTTCGCTTCGCTCAGAATGACGTACTTATCGTCATCCTCGCGAAAGCGAGGATCTAGCATTTACCCCAGTTTCAAATTCGTGTTTTTCAATGGCAGTTCCGGCTGCTCCCTAAACTTGATGGTCTGGGTTTGCCAATCCATAGATTCAACGATGGCAATGGATTCCACGCGGTAGCCTTCTTCACGCAGGGTGCGGCCCCCCTTCTGCTGTCCCTTCTCGATGGCGATGCCGAGGCCTGCCACAGAGCCGCCAGCCTGATGAACCAAGTCAATCAAGGCGTGTGCTGCGGCGCCATCTGCCAAAAAGTCATCCACAATGAGAACCTTGTCGGTAGCCTTCATGTAAGGCTTTGAAATGAACACGTTGTTCATCTTCTTATGGGTAAAGGAGTAGGCCTGAGCCACGTACTTGTCGTCGGTGCTGTTGGCGGTCTGGCTCTTCTTCGCAAAAACCACGGGCACGTCGTAAAGATGTCCCAGCAGTGTGGCGATGGCGATGCCGCTGGCTTCAATAGTCAGAATCTTGTTGATTTCCACATCACGATAGCGGCGCTGGAATTCGTAGGCCATCTGGCGCATAATATCTACGTCGATCTGATGATTCAAAAAGCTGTCCACCTTAAGGATGTTGCCTTCCTTAATGACGCCGTCACGGAGAATCTTTTCTTCAAGAAAGTTCATAGTAGCCTTCCATTGTTATGCCACGAAAAACTAGTAAATTCCACAAAAGCGACTCATTTCATTTTTTTAAAATGCTTTTAAACCATTTATAAAACAAATCCTTTTCTATATTCCCAGCCATGTTCGCATACATTTGGCCCATGGCCCTAATCATTTCCTGCAACGTAATCTATCAGATTTGTGCCAAGTCTGTGTCCAAGGGAATGAACCCCTTTGCAGCTCTCGCCATCACCTACACCGTCGGCGCAATTGCATCCCTCGTTCTTTATTTCATCCTTGGAAAATCCGGCAGCTTGCTTGCTGAATTTAGGCAACTAAATTGGGCACCCATTGTTCTTGGGCTTATTGTGGTAGGGCTTGAAGTCGGTTTCATCTTTGCCTATAAGGCGGGCTGGCCCGTAAGCATCGCACAGATTGTGCAGGCCACCATTCTCGCTATCATACTGATTTTCGTGGGTTACGGCCTTTATAACGAAGCCATCACCTGGAACAAAGTGGTAGGCATTCTAGTTTGCCTGGCAGGCTTTGGCCTTATCAATCTAAAGTAAAATGAATCTACTATGAAGCTTCTTTTTTTCAAGTCTATTTTAGCAGTGGCAATTTGCATCACCATAAACTGCTGCAGTTCCACCAAAACGACAAACGATCAAAAGACCGATTCCGCGCCCAAGGCGCAACCAACGTCAAGTGGATCTGGACAACCAACGCCGGCAGCAGCGCTGGTGCCACCCTCACCGGATCCTACCCCGGCGACGACTATGTGGACTACACATCCATAGACGGCTACAACTGGGGAACCGCACAGAGCTGGTCCCATTGGCAGTCCTTCTCCGAAGTTTTCAAGCCCGCCTACGACGCACTTTCCGCTTACGACAAGCCCATGTTCCTGGCAGAATTTTCTTGCACCGAACACGGCGGCAGCAAGGCCGAATGGTTCAAAAACATGTTCGAAGTCCTGCCCACGGAATTCCCGAAAATCAAGGGTCTCGTCATCTTTAGCCAAAGCAAGAGCTACGAAGCCGACTGGGGCGTAGACACCTCCAACGAAGCCCTGGAAGCATGGAAAGCGGGCATCGCAAAATTCCCCTCTAAATAAATTCTTAACCCCACGAAAGTCCAAACAAGTTTTGGGGATTCTCACGCCTTAATTATCAAGCTGCTATTCGTAGTCCTTTACACAGCGAACAGACAGTCTTCTATTTTCATCATCTTCACAGACATAAGCAACACCTGCAGAACTGTCGCCAAATTCAACACTTGTGGCACAATCATTATTCAGTACATTCCTTGTAGAAGTCCAATATTCCCGCCCCCAGCCTTTTGCTGAGAACTTGACATAGGCATCATAGCCGTAGCCGACAGACTCCTTCCATTCATCAGAAGTCGGCAAATGCCAACCGTTGCGACAAACTTGCAACGCTTCTTCAAGAGTATAAAGGCGGCCATACTTTTCGCAATAGGTGGAGTCGTCATTGTAGCACCAGCGCTTAAGATGAGCAGAATCAGTCAAGGAGACCTGTACATCCAAATTAAAATTTGTCCATACGAGACCATTAAGTTCAACGGTATCAGCATACGTTAAAGGTTCCTTGATTTCAACCAGATCACTAAAGTCCGGCGTGGGACCTGTTACTGAAGGACGAACATCAAAATAAAGATAAGTCTCAGCGGTATCCACTAAATCCACCGTGATTACATTCACTGAGATCACATTCTCCGGAAAAGTCTGCATAGGCTGACGTTCCTCAGCAACTGTTTCGTCGGAGATTGTATCAAGAACCTTCGGATTCTCAATAAAACGTACTTCAAACACTTGATTTTCAAACTTTGCAAACTTCGCACCGATAAAACGTTCATCCACGTCAAAATAATGATCGCTAACGCAGGAGCAATTCGTCGCAGCAAAGTCTTTCGAAAAATCATAGGAAATCACCAGTGTATCGCCTGCCATTTTTGTAATTACGGGAGCGTAAACGGCGCAATAGTCCATAACGGCGGGCAACATGATTTCGTAACTTCCATTATTAGGATAAATCACAGCCGGAGCGGTGGTGTCAAAAGACACCGTCTTATACAGAACGATTTCATCCCCCAGGCCAGCCAAACAGGCCCCCATTTTCACCTGACCATAATCCGACACCACCAAATCAGCGTCCTCCAACGAAACGGAATTATCAGAAGAACATGCGGCAACTAAAGCAGCAGTAACCAATGCTGCAAAATGAGCTAATGAATTCTTATTCATAAATGGGTCTCCTAACCATATTTTGACCGTGAATCCGGCCAAGTTCTCTGACAACAATATAATCTCGTTTTGTTTCATTTACAAGACATTTTGTTTCATTTAGATAAACTTCATTTTCCACAACATACTAAAAAACTCAAATTTTTTAAATTTTTAGCAATTTTGTATCATCTCAATTTGATTATCGCAAAAAAATGCTTATATTATAACTGAAGAAAACGAGAATCTACCAATGAAACCGATTATCGAATATCAGGATTACCGCCGCTACATGCAGGACTTCTACGAAGAACGCAAGAAGAAGTCCGCCTTTACCTGGCGCGAGTTTTCAAAGATCGCCGGCTTTTCATCCCCATCCTACCTCAAGCTGGTTTGCGATGGTAAAAGCTCCTTGAGTCGCGTCGGCCTCCCCCGCGTCGCAAACGCCTTGGGATTAACCGGGTTCGAGTACGATTATTTCGAACTGCTGGTGGAATTCGGTAACGTTAAGGACGATGAAAAGAAAAAGGCAATCTTTGCAGAAATGAACCGCATTGCCAAAGAGCATAAGGTCCGCGTTTTGGAGGCAGACACCTTCGTCTACTACGAATCCTCTGTAAATTCAATCGTCCGCGAATTAGCCCCCCTTATGCCCGGCGCATTACCTAATGAGATTGCAAAAAAGATTAAGCATGACTACTCGGCCCAACAAGTTAGAGACGCGTTGTCGTTGTTGACCAAATTAGGTCTACTGCAGGAATCTGGAGAAAACGCCTACCAACAAACAGACAAGGCTCTCACCAGTTCCAGCGAGGCAATTCCTTTAGCCGTAAGGAGCATGCATCGTGAGATGGCCGACCTGGCAAAGGAATCCCTAGACAAGGTCGATGTGAGTGAGCGAAATATTTCCGGTGTTACAATGGGGGTTGACGCCGAAACGCTCACGCGCATTATGGAGGAGGTAGACATTTGCCGCAAGCGCATTATCACCTTGGCAAATGAATGCAAAAGCATCGACCGGGTATACCGTTTAAATCTACAGCTGTTCCCGCTGACAGAAAAGGTTTAGGAGAGTTATATGAAGAGTTCAAAGATCCATACACAGATTGCAACGTACTTCGCTTTTGTCGCAGCACTCCTTTACAGTGCCTGCTCTACAGATGTTGCAGGCACCGACGAGCAGACCAACAATGTTGCAGACAACCCAACATCCATCGACACTTGCTCCACAGTCGTTCCCAGGGACACTTCCGAAGTTTCATCCAGTTCCTCTAGTATTGATCAGCCATACAGTTCTTCCAGCAGCACCATTATTCCTATAATCACGGAACAGTTCAACGTCATCATCGTCAACAGAGACACTATCTACGTAAGTTCAACACACAAGGGCGACATCATCATCGACACCGTTTCTACAGGAGCCCCCGTAATCATCCAACCCAGCGAAACACCATTTGATTCATCGGCAGCAGATGACCCCGGCAGTAAAGGAACAGTCGATGACGAGCCAACCATCACTGACCCGATTATAGATGTTCCAGACACAAATATTTCCGTTTCCACCGGCGTAATTGACAGTCTTCTCTGCATAATAATGAAGACAGACACTCTCGGAACGGAAATTGTCGGCGCTCCAGAAGAAAACCCGATTTCAATACAATTCTACACATCCCAAGGTGCACTAAGTTACAAAAGCGACAACAACACACAATCCATCCACTGCGACAGATACAACGGAGAACGCCTCTACTATGATGTAGCCTACTATGGTGGTAAAATTGCCGACAGGGAATTCACATCCAACGACAGCACCGACATCCGTGAATTCGCTAGCCAGTGTAAAAGTACACAACAATTATACAAGACCGTAATTAGCACTGGCGATATTCCAAGCTACACGACAACCCAGTGCGAAGAAGAAATAATCTATGCCTCAGTTCTTGAAAATGGAGACCTCGACCATAACGTCAATCTTTCCTACGTTGACAGTGCATGGCCTGAATATGCCGAGAAAATCATCAACTTCTGCACAACAGGTCCAATTCAGGCAATTGCCTACTAGCAAATAAATTTTTTCCAAAGGATTATGGAGGTAACCATGAAAAAGACAATCAAGGCTCTGCTTTGTGGAGCATCTACACTGGCAATATTTGCCTGCTCTGAAGCGGATTCCAATTCTACCGCTCCGGAAGCATCTCGAGCACAGATAACCACCGACTCAACAGCAAAGGATTCATCAGTAGTCAACCCAGATGCAAGCAACCAGGACAATCTTCCGCAAAACGTTCCAAGCACAGAAATTCCAGACGAATCGGACCAATGCCTAACTCGTCCTGATACTGTTAGCGTAGAGCAAGCCGAAGCTTACAAAAAAGAATTCATAGAATCCGTCTTAAAAAGCGATCGAGTAGACAACGCTGTAGAAATAGACTGTTTCCTTACTCCAGATGATTTTGAAAGAATGGAGCCCTGCGGCCAATCAAGGTATTCCTTGTTAAAAGGAGACCTCATTCATCTCTGGTTAGGCGAAACAAATACTGTTCGCTGCGAAAGCGATTCCGTTGATCTTATCCGATACGAGATTTCCGTTCCTTACGAATTCCAGATGTTTGATACAACAGGTCATTTCATCAAGAAACAACTCACGACGAGTAACGAGCAGATTATCGCTGCTTTTGAAACCGACTGCGAAATCGAAGGCGGAACCAATTCTCTAGAGGAAAACGGGACCCACCTCTGCTCAATCGAGCCTACCGTAAACCCTGATTTCCCAAACTCAATTTACTACGCCGATCCCAACTGGAAAAAATATGGAAGTGCGGTCGTTAACATTTGTAAGGGCGAACCCATAGATATCAATCCTAGCGCAGTTCCGCCTATCGACTTTGACGATCAAGATCGCAGGCATCCCAATCAAATCAGGATGGGCGAATGCAAGGCTGAAGATTTCATAGTTCGTTCCGCTTTAGCAAAAGAGGCCGCCACAGAATCCCCCAAGGCAAAAATCATCACAGATGATGAAGGTAATCATGAAATCATGATCCCCGACGTCAGCGACTACTGCAGTATTGATGTAGGTCTCGTTAGGGAATTGGTTGGCGAAATACTGTACATCAGATACGACAAGGAATGCAAGGAACACGAAGCACACTTCAATTCCACCGGAAACGAAGGCTGCGACGAAAACGGTTGCATCTTAATAGCTCCCACTTACAAACAATTTGACGAAACCTGCTCTCCAGCCGTCGTTTCAAAATGCGTATGCGTCAGCGACCACTATTTCCCTGTTGATTCCGACTATTTACGCACAGCAAAATACGTCATTTTCAATGACGTCACCTACCCCATCGAAAATCCTATACAACCTTATTAATCTTCTTCTCTCCTTAAAACAGCACAAGGCGAGAGACGCGCAAGAAAAGCTTTATGATTTTCTTGCATGGCCGAGCCGAAGCTGTTTCTGAAAACAACAACAGCCCCGCACCATTTGGTGCGAGGCCGTTTTTATTATGGCTTTTAAATTAGGTGTTGCTGAAGATCTGGAAGCCACCGTAGGATTCTTGACCGTGTTCGCTCAGGTCGAGACCGCGGAGTTCTTCCTTCTCGCTAACACGCAGGCCCATAGTCTTCTTGATGACGATGAAGATGAGGCAAGCGGCCAGGAAGCAGGGGATTGCGTAGGCAACCACACCGAGAGCCTGAGTTGCGATGTTGAAGCGGCCAGTGTAGTCGAAGATACCTACAGCGAGAGTACCCCAGATACCGTTTACAAGGTGAACGGAGAGAGCACCAACCGGGTCGTCCAAGCGGAGCTTTTCGAACATGTACACAGCGAGCACTACGATCACACCACCGATTGCACCAATGATCCAGGCGCTGAGCGGGCTAACGGTATCAGCCGGAGCAGTGATAGCTACGAGGCCAGCCAAGCATCCGTTGAGAGCCATGGTAGCATCGGGCTTCTTTGCGATAATCCAGGAAGTTGCGGTTGCAGTGATGATGCCAGCGACAGCAGCGAGGTTAGTGGTCACGAGGATGAGAGAAGTATCGAAGGGGTTGCCAGAGAGAGCGGAACCGCCGTTGAATCCCCACCAGCCGAACCAGAGGATGAACACACCGATGGTTGCAAGCGGAACGTTGTGAGCCGGAATAGCGTGAGCCTTGCCGTTTACGTACTTACCGATACGGGGTCCGAGAATCAGCACGCCAGCGAGTGCGCCCCAGCCACCCACGGAGTGAACCAGTTCAGAGCCAGCCAGGTCGTGGAAGCCTTCAGCACCGAAAGCGGAGAAGTTGGAGAGCCAGCCACCGCCCCATACCCAGGAGCCAACGATGGGATATACGAAGGCTACGTAGAACAGGGTGAAGACCAGGAAGGAGGAAAGCTTGATACGTTCAGCAACAGCACCGGAGACGATGGTTGCAGCAGTAGCGGCAAACATAGCCTGGAACAGCCAGTCGGTGAACAGGGAGAAGTGACCGTTGTAGGCGGCAGTGAAGTTTGCGGGGTTCATCCAGTCGCCAATGCCGAAGCCGGCGAAACCGAGCCAACCGTTGAATTCACCCGGGTACATCAGGCCGAAGCCCAGGAGTGCGTACACGGAAATACCGATAGCGGGAACAGCCACGTTCTTAAAGCAGATGTTGGATGCGCTCTTTGCGCGACAAAGACCGGATTCAACGCAGGCAAAGCCAAGGCCCATGATGAACACCAGCATTGCAGAAATCATGATCCAGATATTTTCGGTCATGAAGATTGCTTCGCCCACGGTGGGAGCGGCTTCAGCAGCGGCAGCAGGAGCAGCTTCGACAGCGGCAACAACCGGTGCGGCAGCTTCAGCAACAGTTTCAGTAACAGCGGCGGCGGCAGCGGAAACGGTGTCAGCTACGGCAGCGGCGGTATCGACGATAGTAGAAAGTGTATCAGCCATTTTTATACCTCCTTATTAGCCAATAGCTTCCGGACCAGTTTCACCAGTGCGGATACGGATACATTGTTCAAGGTTAGTCACGAAGATCTTGCCATCACCGATGTTACCGGAGCGGGCGCCAGCAATGATTGCATCGATGCAGGGCTTTACGAATTCGTCGTTCACTGCGATACGGATGCAAATCTTCTTCAACAGGTTTACTTCAGTTTCCACACCACGATAAACCTGAGTGTGTCCCTTCTGCTGACCGCAGCCGAGAACGTTGGTCACAGACATTTTGAAGATTTCGGCTTCGTAAAGCGACTGCTTTACGCTGTTAAGCCTTTCGGGTTGAATGTAAGCTGTAATGAGCTTCATGATTTTGTCCTTGTTAGGGTTTATTTTTGTTTTCGCACTCTATACGCAAAGACCGTGCCAATTTTTTCAGACCCCACGTGACAAACAGAAAAACGCCTTATTTTTTCAAAATTCTGCATTTTTCATTTTAGAGCAAGCCTCACAAAACAAAAAACGGACTCCTTTACAGGAATCTGTTCTTTACAATTTATGAATCAGAATTTCTATTAGAATTACAATTTTTGTAAGTCGTAAAGTTCTTGTAAGAAAAATCCTCTACAAACCAGCCCTTATTATTCCAAGTTGCAATAAGATAAGTTTTGTACAAGCTTCATTTTTTGTAAAACTACTTCTTCTTACCCTTGGCGGTACCCTTCTTCTTCTTGTCCTTCATTTCTACACGGCGGGAACCGGAGCGAAGACGTTCCCAAGGAGCAAAGGACATTACGGGAAGCATCAGGGCAAAGAACCATATATTAAACACAAAGAAGTACAAGATGGCTCCCCAGACGGAGGAAGACTTGCCAGCAGCAGCACCTTCGACGGCGCCCTGAGCCGCACCACCCATATCAAAGGCGATGGCGCAAACCGCCAGCAGGGAAGCAGCCATTACCGGAACAACCATGCGCTTGGCAGACTTGACCAACGCACCGGCCTGGGGCATGCCCTCACCCAGCAACTTGCCAGCAGAAACAGAGAGGGCCATGGCTCCGGCAAAGCCCAAGGCCGAAAGAACTGCCCATACAAGCCAGGATGGTTCCAACGCCGAGGGCATTGCAGCCATCAATCCGGTGAAAAACAGCCAGGAAATAACGAAGGGGAAAAGGCCACAGGCAAAGCTAAGCTTCACCAGGATAATAGCCACCATGGAAATTACAGCCAAGGCACCGAACAAGGTTACCGGCATGCTTTCGTTTCCGCCAAGGATGTAAAGGCCACCGAAAGCCAACGCAAAGGAAACCACAGCCGCAATTCCGCTACGCAGGCCACCGAAGACTGCAAAAAGCACCACAGCGGCGATTCCTGCAACGGTCAGGAACTGGGCACTAGCCCATGCGCCTGCAGCACCGTCAATTTCTGCCATCCACATTCCCAGGGCTTCGGAAGCACCTATGGGAAGAGATGCAACACCCTGCCAGTTCGTAGCCAAAAAAGACACCGCAGCAACCACCATCACCACGATGGAAATCAGTCTAATGCGGAGTAAAATTTCCAAGACCTTCTGGATCTTGCCCGGCTTTTCTCTTAAATCCATAACTACCTCGAAATCAAAAGTTTCTGTTTTTTACTAAATGTCTTCTTGCCAAAGTTTTCAACGGCAGGGACTTCCATTTTAACCACATAGTGGTACAAGCCGTTAGCCAACAAACGTCCATGGTTGTCGTGACCATTCCAGTGGGTCACACCGGATTCAGCATTCTTCAACACACGAACAAGACGACCATTCTGGTTATAAATGAAGATATCAACCTTAGAAGGTCTGTCTACTGCAAGATTCTTGAAATAGAAGGTCGTTCCCTTCTTGCCCATGGGATTGGGAACATTGAATACGTCGGAAAGCCCCGCTTCCATATCATCGGATATTTCCACGTTGACCACCTTGACCCAAGCGTTTCCAAGGACATCGGATGCGCGAACTCGGAACACGTAGCGGCCCGCCGGATAGGCGTCCGCCGAGAATGTCATACGGACCTTAGCGCGTTTTGATGTCTGTTCAATGAAAGGCCAGGGATGGAAAGGCTCCTGCATTCCGTCCACTTCAAAGGAGATTCCTTCGTCAGCCTGTTCTCTATAGTCTAGAGCCGTGGAATCCTCGACAATAACCTGCAAGCAAGCCGGAGACTGTAACTTGACCAGTTCCCCGTCGCTAAAGGATGCTGCAACACCGCCACCGTAGCAAGATTGAATCTGGATTGACGGCGGTACGGTATCCTTAATGGAATCCGCATAGGCAGAAACACCGGAAACAATCAAGCCGTTTTCCCAAACACGCCCCACGGAAGCGTTCCTGGATGAAAACGCCCAGGCAGAAAATTCAGCAGCTGTATCACCAAAGGAAATCTTGCGAGGCGTTACGAATTCAGTATTGAAACGGCCATTCTTCACCGGAATTTCTTCGGAGTAGATCAGGGAACCCTCGTAGAACACATCTACGTCACGGTCCACAGAAACCAGATTCACAGGCTTGGATGTGCGGCCTTCTGTAAGCATGAGATTGATTCGACCATCCTGCATTCCTTCAATGGAGCCAGACAAGGTCATCTTATCCAAAGCCTTCAAAGTATCAAGTTTCTGATCCAAGGTTACCTTCAAATCGGATTTCGGCATTTGGATTACAGGTTCACCAAGAAGAACATACTGTTCGCCATTATACCTTTCCCTGGTAAAGGACGATGTCCACTTGCCCTTAGCCTTTACCAACGCATCACCAATAAAGGAGCCGTTATCAAAAAGTGCATTCTTCATGAAGGCTGTGGCCAAGTCGTTATTGTACTTGGCAAAGGTTTCACGGACAGCGCCAATGGAAGCGATGGAGCCCACCCCTTCTGCCACAAGGAATTCCTCAGACAGGGAACGCTTGGAGCCTTCGTCGAAACGAGCAACCGTACAGGAGAAGGAGCCAAGAATGGTATTTCGGCCCCTGTTGGACAAGTTCGAAAGATAGCTAGGCTTCAGCAGGCCTTCGCTAGCCCAGTCCGTCATGGAACCATGGCCGTAATAAGTGGTAAACAGGGCTCCCTGCCCCATGATGTTCAGTAAGTCCGTTGCAGCTTCCTTCTTCTGTCCTGCAGCATCTTCCTGGTAATCCAGAAGGTAAACCTTCTTCATTCGCCAGCGCAAGCCCGTCAAGGCAGCCATGCTGTCAATAGCCGCGGCCAGCCTCTCCTGGTATTCCGTATGGCCGGCACCATCTACAAAGCCACTATTGTACGCGTCGTCGGCAGCAAGCAAAAGATTGGATCGCCAGTCAGAATAGTCCATCTCGCCAAGTTTCTCGTAGTCCTTAGCCTTCTGGATATAGTTTGCGAATTCCACGTTGGAAGCAACGGGCAAGCGTCCAAGGGCAATGTCCAAATCATACACACCGTAACGTACGGATTCTCCAGAGTCCAAAGCCATGAAGAAATCTTCCGTAACATTGTCTTCCTTCTCAAAAGGCGGAATGTAGTTCTTACCCAGCTTGCTGTTGAAAGCCCTGTAGTCATAATGTCCCGCACCAGCCAGCAAAGCGTACTTGAAGTTGGGGCAGACAGAACGTACATAGGCAAGGTAATTACGAATAGCCACAGGAGACATGCGGCCGCCAGTATAGTGCCTGTAGATGTCTTCCACAGCTACAACTGAAGTCGGGATTGAAGAAACCGCTGTACCGCCAGATCTGAAATCGGCAAGGGCAACCGCGGCATCCGCAAATTCAGCAGGAGCAATAATCAGGTATTCCAGCTTCGAGCTGGGGCTGGTTATATCACGTAGCAGGCCATCAACAGCAAGAGGCTCGGCCTCCACCTTGAGTCCACTGCGATAGGAGTTCTTCTTGACCGCAAGATAACGGACATCATCAGACAGGCGAACGCTATCCTTGGCAACACCTCCGGCAGCATCCAGAATTCCAACCGGGACGCTGTTCACGAATTTCATCACCAGGGAATTGGAGGGCACCGGGACATTGATAACACCAGAAACAGCACCAGGCAGAAGCCATTCCGATGAATCCACCTGAGGGGTCCACTGGTAGGCTACAGTATAGCCGTCGAAACGGTCGAACTGTCTTTCGTTGGGCAGCATTACCAAGGTATACTGATTATCCTTGGCCATCAGGCCAGGATTGTCCATCCTGAAATTTCCTCCAGGGAGAAGAGCTGCCTGGAAGTCTGTCACGTGATTGTGGTTGCTGTCAAAGAGGAATCGAATTCCGGCCATTCGTTCCTTGTAGCTGTAGCCCGAGAATTTCAAGTCTACAATCTGGTCATCAGGATTTACAGCCTGGCCCGCCCAGACAGAACGATGGGGATGGAAGGTTATAGCAAGATGCTGGCGACCGCCTTCAACAAAGCCCGGCAGGTTTTCTGTTTCAGGAGTATTCAACACCGACGGGTAGGCATAGGTTGTATCCGTGCGGGCATGCCACAGCCAGAACCATTCCTTACCCGTAGCAGATTCCCAATCCAGTTCCTTACCGTAGTAGGTGTCTCTCAGGATGGCGTCCTTTTCGGCGCGAACATAGCGCATCCACTCAACGTCATGCCCGGAACCAGAAGCAGATTTCAAGGGCTGCGTGTAGCGGAGCCCCTTCCCCACGCTCTTCCAACCGAAATTAAAGTGCTGGTAAGAGGAATAGGGAGAGTAAGAATGGAAATAATCCATCTTGCCATTTTCAAAAGTGGAGTCTTCTTGATCGCAGCGTTTCCAGAAGCTGGAACCGTAACCGAAGAATATCAGGGTGTCTCCATCATCGAATACGCCATCGGCCTGCGGACTGTAGGGAGAATGGTCCCTGATCTCGATAGGAATTTCAAAAAGGTGGTTTGGATTGCGGGCGGCCTCGCCAGGAGCCATATCAGCCAATGTATCCGGGGAAGCGCCATAAAGGCAAATCTTATCCACAGGAATGCCATCCAGTTCCTCGTGACGCTGCATCAGCATCATGGCGTTACGGATAGTCTTGAAATCCACTGCGTAGAGACCGTCTTCGCTAAAGGTGGCCATGTTCTTGTCGCCCACGATGAAGCGGGCCAGGAATGTCACGTCCTTGGTCTCGTTGGCGGCGGCCTTACGCAGGCTCTTGCGAAGCGCGGACTGGTTTACGCCAAAGCGGGATGCACCCGCCGGATTCAGCGCACGACCGACGGCACGCTTGCCGGGATTCACGCCCGAGGGCTGACCGTTGAAATGAACCTGCAGTTTGAACTGCTTACGAAGAGAAACCGACACACCATTCCTTACGTAAAGAGGTACTCGTATATCGGTAAACCAGAGGCCATCCTTAAGTTCCGGAGTAGACGCAACCACCGGCAGAAACTTCAGGGGTGCATCCTTGCAGAACGGCTTTCCCAAAGAAACCAGCTTTTCATCGACAACGGAAACCTGTGGCGCACTACTGGACGGCAGGGCGACGCGATAATATCTGAAGGGGACTTCGTTTTCATCCTCATAGTGAGCCCCTTCCGGCAAGAACCGGCTTCCCGGAGTTCCCTCTTCGCAGCCATGCACCGACGCATCTACGACAACATCTTGAAATACGAACTTGCTTCTAGAATCCTCGATAACCTTCGAGGCAAAAGCAGGCATCGCACAAAACAGTCCGCCAAGAAGCAGACCAAGTAACAAATTCTTTTTTTCGCAAAAAATCACATTGCCAAAATAGCAAATGTGCTTACGGACGAGTAATCAGAAGCTCGCAATAGCCGCTTCCATTGGTCCTAAATTCCACCGTTTCGCCTTTTACAGTTTTCGTCTTGAACAAGGTGAAGTATTCAGGTGCAAAACCTCGCATAAGAATGGCCTCCAGTTCATCCTTTTTCATCATGAACCTGGAATTCCATTCACTCATATACCAATGCCAGGGCTGCCAGCTGAAAATGCCACGGGTAGACTGCACAAAGGCCCTCAGCATCAAGGAATACTCGTACTTGAAATAGTCCTCAAAATCACGGAGAATGGCGTTTTTCTCTACAAAGGTCTTGGTCTTGTATTCAGGATCCAAATGAAGAGGCTCCTCGCCCGTTATTTTATATGTAAAACGAATCTCGTGGTCAGTAACCTTTACAGTCAAGTTACGCTTATCTCGATGGACAAATTCAGTTTGGGAAACCTGTTCGTAATCCCTAAAGACAACATTCGGAGTCAGCACTGAATTGATAGACAAGGCGGCCGGTTTTGCATCCAGCTTGCCCAGTTCGTAAAAGGCGATCACTTCGCCTCGGCCCTTCTGCAGAAGAACCGCAGCCAAGGGCTTTTCCCTTTCCACAATAACCCAGACCATTTCCGGCTTGTTATCTGCCTTCAGCATCGGGTCCAGTACAGACATGAGGGACGGATCCTTTTCCCCATTTACATCCCATTCCATCCAGGTTCCTGTGCCGCCTACAGAATCCAGCACGGCAAAAAGTCTATCGCCCGAAAAAGGGGCCTTGGAATCAACGGCACCTACAATGCGAGCCTTTTCCGGAGCGGCGAAAGCAAAGCTTACCGCCACAAGCAAGAACAACAAATAAACAAAAATATTTTTCATTTTGGAGGTTCGAGGCGCGAGGCTCCAGGTTCGAGGTACGAATCATGAATTATGAATTATGAATTACGAATCCTTCATTCTTCATCCTTCATCTTTCATTCTTCACCCTTCATCCTTCATCTTTCATTTTTCATTGTTAATTGTCTAGAATCCAATGGGTTCGCAAAGCGAGTCGTCAAGGCGGCTGTACTGCAAGTGGTATTCCTTGTCAAGCCAGTAGAGAGCCAACTTCTTGTTGCTCCAGCTCTTCTTGACAGCGGTGGCCTCAATGCCCTTGGTAATCAAGGGGACCGTTTCCGCCAGGTTCAGTTTCCAGTCGTTATCATCCCATTCGAAAAGCATAATGGGCACCTCGGGACTCTTGGCAAGGCCTACACTTCCGCGGTCGTTCTTCACTTTCACCGGACCAAGCTTCAAGCTGGTAAAGCGCTGGAACATTCCGGCCTTGGAAAGGAACAGCCAAAGCATCTTGTCTTCGGAAACCTCCCAGAGGTGTTCCCGTTCATAAAGACGATAGAGGAGAATGGAATAGATTTCGTAGAACTGGCAAGTATCCAAATCCTCTGCGGTATAGCTGACGGCGTGAGCTTCCAGAGTATCCAGCCAGTATTCAGAAGTATCCGTCAACAGCTTGTACATTTCTTCGGCAGGAGTATCGTTCTGGACAGCAACCAGGAACTCCTGGAACATCTTTTCCAGGGCGGTTACCTTGTCCTGTTCTCGATCCTGGTGCTTAATGTCCTTTACCTCGGCAGGAGCGCCCAACGTGGCTTCCAGGACAGATTCTTGCTTGGGAGAGGAATCCGCCTTGTCTGCAGAGCCTGCACAAGCCGCCAAAAACGCCATGGCGCCTGCAGCAATCCATAGAACTATTTTATTTTTCAGTACATGCATCGCGATACCTACCTTAAAATGACTCTCGACGAACTTCTTCGGGCCTGTAACCTTAAGGGTTTCCAGGGAAGTGGCCCAGGAGGCCAGCACCGTAACAAGACCAATACGGGAGTCCTTCTTACTCTTCGAGATTTTAATTTAGAAATCAAATCCTGTGAAGGTAGGAGCGCACACGAAAATAAGATACATGCATTGCATAGAATGCAGATGGCCCTGGCCCTACAGGTCCGAGAGGAACCCGCAAATCTAGAAATGAAGTTTCCAGGAAGCAATGGCCACCTTCAGCCCTCCAACGCCCTTTTCCCCCTGTTTGTGGCCCACGTATTCGACATTATGTGCAGCAAGGGGGGCGACACCAAGAAAGCGGCAGAAGCCTTTGGGCTCACCCCCACGGCACTGGTAAAAATCCTTAGACAGGACAAGGCTTGTGCCACCAAGCTCCAGGGAAACAGACAAAGCAACGGGCAAAAGCCTCTCAAGTTGTAAACAAAATTTTCCGTTTTTTATTTCGAAAATACAAGTCCTTTTCCCGGAAACTTCCGTGTTTATAAAGTAGGACCCCAAGAACAAGGAGGTTTTATATGAGTCCTACTAAGAAATACCGTACCCTGTTTGGTTCGGCAGTATCCTTGATGTGCGCTGCAAGCCTGTGGAACTGCAGCGACCAGACATCTTCCGAAAAAATCAACGCCGTAGAGGGCGTATCCACCAATGTGGCCCTGGCTTTAAACTATGCAGAAACCCCGCTCCTGGACAGCCTTGTATTGGACTGCTACGGAACGGACACCTTGCACTTCGTCCATTCCACCGACAACGGCAAGTTCAACATGGACTTGTTCCCCGGAGACCACTGGAATTTCAAGGCAAAGATCTACGCCAACGGCGCCCTGATGCAGGTAGGCGAACTGGAAACGAAGCTGACCGCGGGCACCAGCGTAAACTTGAACATCCAGATGCACGCCATCGTAGGATACGTGTATATTGAGGTTCCCCTTGGTCTGAATAACGATGCGGGAGTCAAGTCCGGCATTATGAAATTGACGTCTGACAAGGACAGCTACAGCATCCCAATGGAGCAGACTGCCAGCAGCGGCGTTTTCAAGAGCGACATGCTGAAGCTTGGCGCCAACTATGACGTAGAAATTATCCTGTATGACGCCCTAGGCAAAGAAATCTATAAGTTGACGGATCAGTTCCTGCTGACAGAAGATAGCCCCGTACCTGACCTTACATTAAATTCTCTCAGAACCCAGGTAGCCCTTGCTGTGAACGCCGCCAGCAACAAGAACGTAAGCCTGTCGCTTCCCCTGCCGGCAGGTTACCGCAAGCCCAGGATTGACGACCTGCTGATTACAGAAGTATTCCCCGCTCCCGATTCCAAGGACTCTAGCCAGTTCGAGTTCGTGGAAATCTACAACGGCAGCCTGGATACCCTTATTCTTGACGACTGCTCCATCGGGCTGACCAGCTCCAGCACCCTCAAGACATTCCCTCTGACTGTAAGCGAAATCCTGCCGAACCAGGCGCTGGTGCTGGGCAGTTCCATCAGCGAGAAGACTCCAGCCCTGTTCATCAATACCGATGGTTGGGCCGACATGACAGGAACCAAGGGCGCCGTCGTATTCAAGTGCGACGGCATCACCTTGGACACCCTGTTCTACGCCGGCGAACCAGACAGCCTGCACACCAATGTGGTACCGGCCCTCGGTAGCAGTAAGTACGGCAGTTCCGCCCAGCTCAAGCTAGACCAGTGGAAGAACCGCGCCGACTCTACAGCCTGGACCCTGGCCCCACCTACCCCAGGCGAAATCTAGACTTACCTCATCCAAAACAAAACGCCCCGTTCGCAAATGCGGACGGGGTCGTTCAAATGTATCTGGAAATCGAAGCCTAGCTCAAACGAAGAGCTTGCCCGATTTTATTATGCGTGAATCTGGGTATTTGCGCGTTCTACGTCGAACAGACGGCGGAGAAGTTCGGTACGGGCCGGATCACGTTCTTCAGCCAAGGTCAACGGGCCCATGTTAATGGCCACCAGGATAGAACCCGGATAATTATTGGCATTCTTGACAAATTCGCTTTCAGAAACACCTTCGGTATAGAAGTCCACGACAAAAGTATCCCAGTCTTCGTTTTCAAGCTGTTCCTGGGCTTCGGCCTCAGTCTTTACAGCCTTGATGTTGGCTCCGACCAGCAAGTCGGTAAGGACTTCAAGACAAATTTCACGGCGGGTGTCGTCTTCTTCCCAGATCAGGATGCAGCGGTCACTGTAGTCACGGACAACCGGAGTGGAACTTTCGGATTCGTCGTCAAAGAATTCCTTGGCGGATTCGTCCATTTCTTCATCGTCAAAATTATCAAATTCTTTTGCCATAGTAGCACAAATATAACAAATGAACAGTGAACAATGAATAATGAATAATGAAAAACTTGGCGCTCCGCGCTTTTTTAGAACCGGCAACGCCGGGATTATTCACAATTGTTAATTGTTCATCGTTAATTGTTAATTGGGGAAACTTGCCATATATATGGTATTTTTCTAAATTTGCGCGCAAAAATACAACAGTCCTCTATTAAAAGAAGGCCCTATGGATCAATCTAAAATCAGAAACGTAGCCATCATCGCCCACGTTGACCACGGTAAAACTACCCTGGTGGACCAGCTCCTCAAGCAGTGCGGAACTTTCCACGAAGGTGAAGAAGTCAACGAACGCGTGATGGACTCCGACAACCTGGAACGCGAACGCGGCATTACCATCCTTTCCAAGAACACCAACGTGATGTACAAGGGCTACCGCGTGAACATCGTGGATACCCCGGGGCATGCCGACTTCGGTGGCCAGGTGGAACGCGTTCTCGGTACCGTTGACGGTGTGATTCTGGTGGTGGACGCTTTCGAAGGTCCTATGGCCCAGACCCGTTTCGTGACCCAGAAGGCTCTTCAGATGGGCCTCATTCCTATCGTCGTCGTGAACAAGATCGACCGTGACGGTTGCAATCCTCACGGCGCTCTGGACAAGGTCTTCGACCTGTTCTGCGAACTTGACGCTACTGAAGAACAGCTGGACTTCGACAAGGTGTTCGGTTCCGGCCGTCGCGGTATCTGCAAGGCAGAAATGGAAGATCCGGATGGCGACTTCTCCATCCTCATGGACAAGATCATCGAACGCATCCCGGCTCCCAAGGGCGATCCGAACGCAGAACCGCTGATGCAGATTACTTCTCTGGAATACTCCGGCTTCCTCGGTCGTTTGGCTGTGGGCCGCGTCCAGAACGGTCTCTTTAAGCCGGGTCTCACCGTAGCACAGTCCACTGTTGACGGCAAGTTCAAGAACGTCCGTCTCCAGAAGGTTCTCCGTTACGACGGCCTTACCCCGCAGCCGGTTGAAGAAGCCGGTCCGGGCGACATCGTTCTTTTGGCAGGTTTCGACAACTTCGACATCGGCGATACCCTGTCCGATCCGAAGAACCCCCAGGAACTCCCCCGTATCCATATCGACCCGCCCACCATCTCCATGATGTTCACCGTGAACACCTCCCCCTTGGCAGGTAAGTACGGTGGCAAGTTCATGACTGGTAACCAGCTCCAGGAACGTCTGGAACGTGCTCACATGGCTGACCCCGCCCTCCTGGTGGAAAAGGCCGACGGCGCTTCCAACTTCAAGGTTTCTGGCCGTGGTATTCTCCACCTGACCATCCTGGTGGAAAACATGCGTCGCGAACTTTACGAATTCACCATCGGTTCTCCCCAGGTGATTTTCCAGAACGACGAAAACGGCAAGTTGCTGGAACCGGTTGAAGAATTCAAGGTTGAAGTCCCCAGCGAATTCTCTGGCGCCTGCATCCAGGAAATCCAGACCCGCAAGGGCGAAATGACCAACATGACCACCGACGAAAACGACCGCGTCACCTTGGAATTCAACGTTCCTTCCCGCGGCCTCATCGGTATCCGTCCCAAGCTCCTGTCCCTCTCTAAGGGTTACGCTGTCAGCCAGTCTATCTTCAAGGGTTACGAACCGTACAAGGGCGAAATTCCCGCCCGTATCAACGGCGTGCTCATTGCCAAGGAACCGGGCGAAGCTGCAAGCTACGCTCTTTCCAACCTGGAAGACCGTGGCTACCTCATCATCGGACCGGGTGCAGAAGTTTATCCGGGCATGATCGTTGGTGAACACAACCGCGACGTGGATATTACCGTGAACGTTACCAAGGGTAAGCACCTTACCAACATGCGTTCCAAGTCCGCAGACGACATGATCCAGCTGACTCCGTACCGCCGCCTGACTTTGGAAGAGTGCGTCACCTTCATTAACGAAGACGAATGCATCGAAGTCACTCCGGAAGTGCTGCGCCTCCGCAAGACCGAGCTCGACCCGATCAAGCGTAAGCAGCTCTCCAAGAAGCCGGTGGAAGAAGACTAATAACAAGGCGAGAGCCGCGCGACGCAAGCCGTGCGCCACTCAAAACAGTTATGAAAAAGGCCCGCTTTCAAAGCGGGTCTTTTTTCGTTCCATCAAACTGCACTAGTGCAAAAATCCCAATCGACCTTCACCACTTTGCAAGTACTGATTCATATAGTCCTTACCGATTTGGCAGGCTTCGGGAAGAGTCTTGCCCAGGGCAAGGTTCGCAAGGATAGCAGAACTCAAGACACAGCCGGTGCCATGCTTACCGCAACCCGGCAGGCGGGGACTTGCAAACTTGTATTCATTGCCTTCGTGGAACAGGGTATCGATGGCTTCTGCATCCGTTGTATGGCCACCCTTCATGAGCACAGAAACATCCTTACCCATGACCAGTTCACCGCTTTGATGAGCAGCCTCTAGCCCAAGGAACTTATATTCATCTGCGTTAGGCGTTACCAGGTCTATCATCTTCATGACAGGCAAGAACTCCGCAGCATCACGCATAAAGTGAAAACCGGCGCTGGCACTTGCAATGGGGTCCCAGATGATGAAGGCGTCGGGCGACTTTTCTCGAATGTACTCCACCACACGTTTCAGGATCTTGGCCTTTTCCACCAGGCCAATCTTTACGTACTTGAAGGTATGCTTTTTGAACAAAGTATCAAGTTGGGCCTCGATACGATCCCAGATGACCCACCCCGGAGAAACGAACTCGTCTTCATTCTGTTCTGTAAGGGCGGTACATACGGCCTGGCCGTATACACCGAAGTGAGCCATGGTCTTGATATCCGAAATAAAACCGGCACCGGCACTGCCGTCAAAGCCAGCGATTGTCAAAGCGTAAATCATTTCACTCATGCCTCTAAAATACATAAAAAACACCCTCTGGCAAGAGTTTCCATAGGATGTATTTTATTGTAGGCAATTTTGTGTTACGCTACATGTAAAAGCCAAGCAGAGCAGCAGTGGTAACGCAGATTAAAATCATCGCGGGAGCAATGGACCTACGCATGGACTTTGCGCCAAGGAACACCACAAGGCCGCCCTTTGTCAAAGTATTAGCCAGGCTTGCAAGCAAGAAGGCAAGAACCAACTCCCGGGAGCCAAGACCGTTCTTAAGGAACATATCGATGACAGAGAAGGCCACGGCATCCATCTCGGCAGCGCCACCGAGGAAACTACAGGCGAGAAGAGCACCCTCCCCCAGGTACACTCGGGCGGCGTTGGCCACAAACATTACGCAGGTAAAGACCACACCGAACTTGATTGCCGGAAGCAGCTTGAAGGGATTGGAAAAGTCTGCGGTTTTCGGGCGGTGATCGCGGCCTTCACGAATCTTGAGGAATAAGGCGTAGGCAAGGCTGGGCACCACCGGCAGTAACAGCGGAATGGCCAAGGGCTTTGCCAAGTCCATACTCAAGGCGATGCAAATCAGGTAAAGCCTTACATACATCACCGACCAGCTAAGAACAATCCCTATGGTGAATTCAGACGCATACTCGACGTTCTCGCGGCTGCGACCCGCCAAGTTCAGCGTCAGTGCGGTACTGCTGGCAAGCCCACCCAGCAGGCCGGTAAGCCAGATGCCCTTGCCCGGCCCCACCAGTTTAATCAGGACGTAGCCAACAAATCCAATGCCCGAGATGAACACCACAAAAAGCCAGATGGTATGGGGGTTCAAAACCTGCAGGCCGGGCGGGCCGTACGCCTGGTTCGGCAGGAACGGCAACACCAAAGCAGAAATCACGGCGAACTTCACCGTAGCCAGGATATCCTCGCGAGAAAGCTTCTGGGCAAAACTATGGAGCTGGTCCTTGACGGTAAGGACCCAGAGCATCACCACCATAATGACACAGGATTCCAGTAGCCTACTGTACCAGCACAGGGATCCCAGCAGATACACGATGACAAGAGCCACGCTGGTGGTAATGCCAGCGATTGCCGGCGACGATACTTCCTTAAGCGACGATACATCCTTCAGCGGTGCAACTTCCTTAGTATCTTCGCGATGGCTCAATCCAAAGGCAATGTGGCTTGCCATCAGCAGCAATCCGATTACAACAAAGCCAGTCACAAAAGGCGCAGGTCCGTTCATCAAGTCCGAAAGGAAGGCCGACATGGCTCCACCAAGCCCCACCAGGGTAAAGGTGCGAACACCAGCCGGATGCCTGTCCGCCTGGTCAGAATAGGTATGTTCACGCTGCAGGCCGATAATCAGCCCAATGCCCAGGGCCGCAGCCAAACGATAAAAAACGCTAAATTCCAACATATCAAAACCGCCGAACGAAAAAACGCCAAAAACAGGTCTTTTTGAAGACCGTCTTTTCAATCTATCTTTATTTTTTTGAAAAACCGCCCCGGCTATATTCCAAGTCGGAACGTCGCCTAACGGCGAACCAGTTTTGATTTCATTGCAGACTTTTGGGCGTACATTCTGTCATCAGCCAGATGATAGACGTTTTCTGCCTGCACAGGGCCATTGCCACATTCCCTACGGAAGGCAACACCATAGGCAACCTCCAGCGAAATAGGCAATTCCACAGTGCTAGCCTTTTGCAAAGATTCCATTCGTTGCAATGCCGGTTCAATGTCACTTAAATGCTCCGCACGGACAATAGCAAGGAACTCATCTCCACCCATACGAATTGTTGTACCCACTCCCGTAAAGGCAACCTTGAACACCTCGGCAAAGGCCTTCAACAGTTCATCGCCCATGCCATGGCCATAGCGGTCATTAACAAACTTCAACCCATTCATGTCGATACTGACAATGGCATAGTCCGTAGTCACCTTGTCCAAAATGTCAAAGATCTGCTGACACTTTGCACGATTAAAAAGTCCCGTCAGGCTATCCACATAGACCATGGCGGCCAGCACATCCTTTTCTGCCTTGTCCGTAATAATCTTATGGAGGTTTACCAAGTAGCTCGCCACCAGGAACATCACGAATACAAGAATTCCCAGCGGGATCCAGGTTTCGCTCAAGAAGGTTACGCTGTACAGAAAACTGCGGAAAACATTATAGCGAATCAAGTCCAAAAGCGCAATGACTGCAAAAATGAAAACGCCCCATGACAAAAGCTTCCCGGACAAATCCAACTTTTTCTTTTTTCCAAGGGTTTGGCTTCCCAAATAAATAAAGCCAATCAAAACATACAAATGGAAAACCCCAAGGCATTTTGTATAATGGGCAATATTTAACCAATGCAACAGGCTCGCCACCACAAAGAACACAAAGTCAACAGCCATTAAAATCTTGAGTCCCAAAGCTCTATTCTTTCCAATGGAGTTCTGTCGCATATCCAAAAGGAATGCGCACAAAGGAATCGGAGCCAAATACAGGGTTGTGTACTCAATCATGGTATTGAAGGCAAAATCTACAGAGAAAAGCTGCAGCACCATCATGTAGCACAAAGACCAAAGCCCCAGTAGCAAGGCCAAAAGACCGATCATCATAAAATGGACATGGACCACACCTGAAAAGGCAAGAACCAAAGTTGCCAGCACAGCAAGAATTCCAAAGAGCACAAGGAACACACCAACGATAATCGTCAGCATGTGATTTGCATTGTAGTCTGTCAGCGCGCCATTTTCAGGAAGCACATCAAAATCAGGCATTACTGTAAAGGCATCCTTTTCTTGAGGAACAATCGTCACCGTCAGTTTTTTACCAAGAGCATTCCTATTCAAGAACGCGTAGTGGAAGCCGCTCCCCACAAAGCCATCGCCGTGGTAATTCTCGCCGAAGGAATAGACGCGTTCATCGCCAGCCACCACTTCCACCACAGAATGATAGGTTCTAAATCGAAGCACCGGATGAGGACACAAGGTATCTGCCAAAACCTGTTCAAACACAAGTGTGTCGCCCACAGCGATCTTACGGGGTAATTTGTATTCTGAAAGCGAAGGAATAGACGAAGTCTTTCCCTCAAAGGTCAAATTCCAGCCGGAGTCAAGATGATAGGACGCCGGAGAAATTCCGTTGCCACGGATGCCAAAGAACAGCGCAAGCAGAACGGCTATCGCAAGGACTGTCGCCACCCCAAACAATATTTTTCTGCTAACGTTTTTCACCTTTTTTTACCCAAACTATTTTTTTGCTAATCTCGTTCCCAAACTTCAAAGACTGTGGCAAAGTCATTCTTCTCGTCGGCCGGGAACGACTCCTCGCTGACCTTACGCCAACCGTCGCCCCACTCCGGGAATAAGACATCGCCTTCCACCTGAGCCAGCACCCTGGTCAGATAAAGTTTCTTGACTAGAGGCATCGCTTCCTTGTATACGGCGGCACCACCAATGATCAGGCATTCTGTTTCGCCAGCTTCCGCCGCCGTCTTAATGGCTGCATCCAGGGAACCGCATACAACACAACCCGGGGCCTCAAAGCTTGGATTGCGGGTCAGAACATAATTCACGCGGTTCGGCAGCGGGCGACCAATATCGTCGTAGTTCTTGCGGCCAAGGACAATGGAATGCCCGGTGGTAATGGCCTTGAATCGTTTAAGATCGGCAGACAAGTGCCACGGCAAGTGACCGTCACGGCCAATCACGTTATTTTCAGAAACTGCAACGATAGCGGAAATAAGCATTAAAACCTCGTAGTAGCCATGAGTATTGAGTTTTGAGCCTTGAGTTTATATAATCGCGCCAAAGGCGCCTTATCTTAACTCATTGCTCACAGCTCATCACTGACCACTGATTAAACAGCGATGGGGGCCTTGATAGTTGGATACGGATCGTAGTCTACGAGCTCGAAGTCCTCAAACTTGAAGTCAAAGAGGTCCTTGACATCCGGATTCAGCTTCATGGTGGGGAGTGCTCTAGGAGTACGACTCAACTGTTCATTAACCTGTTCAAAATGGTTAGAGTACAGATGGGTATCGCCCAAGGTGTGAATGAATTCTCCCGGTTCATAATCGCAAACCTGAGCAAGCATCAAAGTCAACAGCGCATAGGAAGCAATGTTGAAAGGTACACCCAGGAAGGTGTCTGCGCTACGCTGGTACAACTGGCAAGAAAGCTTACGCTTGCCGGAGGCGCCAACGCCACCCACGTAGAACTGGAACAGGCAGTGGCAAGGAGGAAGGGCCATCTTGTCTACTTCCGCAACGTTCCAGGCACACACCAGATGGCGGCGGGAATCGGGATTGTTCTTCAAGCTATTCACCAGGTTCTTAATCTGGTCAATGTGGCCACCCTCGGGAGTAGGCCAGCTGCGCCACTGGTGACCGTAGACCGGGCCAAGGTCGCCATTTTCGTCGGCCCATTCATCCCAGATGGTCACCTTGTTGTCGTGCAAGTACTTGATGTTGGTATCGCCTTTCAGGAACCACAGCAGTTCGTGAATAATGGAACGCAGATGCAGTTTCTTTGTGGTCAGGCAAGGGAATCCCTTGGAAAGGTCGTAACGGCACTGACGGCCGAAGACAGAACGGGTACCGGTACCAGTACGGTCAGAACGGTCTACACCATTTTCCATAATGTCGCGAAGAAGATCTAGATACTGTTGCATGGTAGTGAAGAGTGAAGAATGAAAAATGAAAGATGAAGGATGAAAGATGCGTAAGGCGAATGCAGCGGCAGAGCTTGCTCTGACATTGCTGAGCCTAGCATCTAGTAAATGAGCGTAGCGAATTTACCATAGTGAACAATTAGCAATGAACCGTGAAGAGTGAAGAGTGAAGAGTACAATCAGCCTACCGCTCACTGTCTACAGAATTAAGTTCACTTGCAAACAGTTCTATACGCTTGTAGGACTTGGCTCCTTCCACTTCCTTTTCTACAAGAAGTCGGTTAAGAGCTTCTGTCAGCAAATCCTGAGTGTGGCGAGGCACAGGCTTCTTGCCCAGGCGGGCCTTCTGCACCATCTTGTGGTTTAAGTTTTCGGGAAGCATCTCCACCAGGTCATGGTTGGAGGCGCCAATAGCTGTCAAGATTTCATCGAGCTTAGTCATATAAAGAAAGATACAAAATCAACAACGCCTATTTTGAATCAAGTTCAAAATGACATCAAAAAAGCCCCGGACTTTCGTCCGAGGCTTTTGAAACACCTAAGGGTTTAAGGCTTAGAAGCTAGTGTTATGACAGCCCATGCCATCGTCTTCAGGAGTTGCGTAGTGCATTTCGATACGACGGTTCATTTCGCGGCCTTCTTCAGTGGAGTTGTCTTCCACCGGGCAGCTAGAACCAAGACCGATAGCCTTGATACGCTTCTTGTCGACGCCATTCTTGGCAAGTTCCTTCACCACAGATTCTGCACGCTGCTTAGAAAGCTTTTCGTTAGTCTTTTCCTTACCAACATTGTCGGTATGGCCCTGAATAACGATCTTGTATTCCTTATACTCTTCAGTATTCAGCTTCTTTGCAACACCCTTAAGAACCATCTTAGCGTTGGATTCCAAGGTTGCCTTACCGGACTTGAAGGTCACACCGTCGAGCTTTTCAACAGCCTTCTTCGGGCAGCCGAAGCCGTCGTCGCCAGCCACATCCGGGCAGCGGTCGATACCGGTACATACGCCTTCGAATTCCTTCTGGAGCTTCTTGTCGGATACCCACTGAGAGCAGATGCCGTCCTTATCGGAGTCCGGATCATCTTCCATCGGGCAGCCCTTGTTCCATTCAGGACCAGCTTCGTCTTCGCAACGGTCGTAGCCACGGCAGACAGAAGCGAACTGTTCAAGCATCTTCTGCTTGGTTACCCACGGAGAGCAGAGGGAGTCGCCATCCGGGTCCGGATTTTCCATCGGACAACCCTGAGCGAAGGCTTCACCAGCTTCGGTCGGGCACTTGTCAACGCCCTGGCAGATGCCTTCGTACTGATCAAGCATATTCTTTTCGGTTACCCACGGATCGCAGAAGCCATCCTGGTCGGTATCCGGGTTGCCAAGCGGGCAGCCTTCGTTAGTTGCAGGACCGAATTCGGTCGGGCACTTATCGATACCCTTACAAGACTTTTCAATGTGCCATTCCTTAGCCATTGCTTCGTCTTCAGCAGCCTTTTCGAAGTAGAAGCCCATCTTCTTCTGGGTCACCCATTCATCGCAAAGGCCGTCGTTATCGGAGTCCGGATCATCCCACGGGCAGCCCTTATTAGCGGCAGCACCAGCTTCACCCGGACACATATCGTAGCCCTTACATACATCAGCAAATTCGTTCATGACACCTTCGTCAGTTACCCACGGAGAGCACATACCGTCACCATCCGGGTCCGGCTGCTTGGTCGGGCAACCATTGAAGGCCTTGGAACCAGCCTGAGCCGGGCATTCATCAATGCCGTCGCAGACATCCTTGAACTTCTTGAGCATCTTCTTCTGGCTTACCCAAGGATCGCAAACGCCGTCACCATCCGGGTCCGGTTCGTCAAGCGGGCAGCCATCTTCGCCTTCGCCAGCTTCGTTGGGGCACTGGTCGATGCCTTCGCAAACATCGGCAAATTCAGACTGGAAACCCTTTTCTGCAACCCAGGAGTCGCAAACGCCGTCTTCGTCAGCATCGGGATTACCCAGCGGGCAACCCTTGTTCAGACGATGACCAAAATCATCGGGGCAGTTATCTTCGTCGTCGGTCACGCCGTCGCCGTCACGGTCCTGAGCCAGCAGGAAGCCGCTCCAGGTAATACCGCCGTATACGGTGTATTCCGGGTTGACACGGGTCTTTTCTACAACAATCTGGTCGACTGCAGAACCGGCATAGCGGTCAGCATTTTCCAGAACCTGAACGTTCGGGACGAAGTTTTCGCCACCACCCAGGTAGTAGGAAGCACCCACATGGATGTCGAGACCAACAGGCAGATGGAACACCAAGGCACCGGTCAACTGCTTCATGTCAAGCTTGTTGTCGGCCTGGCCCCAAACGACACCTTCGTTGGTGAAAACAGGATAGAAGTACTGGTAGTTGTCGGTCTGCATATCCCAGTAGTATTCAACAAACAGGGAGAGGAAGTCCATGAAATAGACTTCTGCAGCAGCGCTCATGTACGGCACAGACATATAGTCGCCGTTCATGACATAGCGGTAACCGCCGTTAACATGCAGCAAGAACGGGAACACGTCCATCTTGTCCAGGTCTGCGGTAAGAGCGATACCACCCTTGAGGGAAGTATTCTTGGTACCGTAAGGCATGGCGACACCGGTATTCTTATTGATGTATTCCGGTTCGCGGACCCAGAGGCCCTGCTTGGTAGCATTTGCAGTACCGGCAGAAACACCACCGAAGATGGCGATGTCCACGGGCTGGTCTTCAGGCAGCGGGAAGCGAATCTTCAAGTCACCCTTGAGGTTGCCGATGTAGCCGGTCTTGACGCCGGAAATGGCACCCTGGCCATTAACGTCTTCGGCGTTCATCTGATCGTAGTAGACGGGAATGGTAACACCCACGTCGAAGTAGTGCCAGATACCGATGGCAAAACCGACGTTTGCGCTTGCTGCCAGGAAGTCGTTAATAGGAGCATCCTTAGAGCCCTGGTAGGACTGACCCGGGTACAAAGTTTCGTGAAGTGCTGTACCAGTTACGTCGTTATTCGGGAACATGTCATTGCCGAAGGTAGCATCACCCAAAAGGGAGAACACCAGCTTTGAATGTCCGAGAGACTGGGCAGACTGGGTCTTGTTGACACCAACAAAACCTTCCTTATTTATTGTCTGGGGATGCGATGCAAAGGCAGATGCTGCCAAAGCGAGGGCAAGACCCATAGCTACTTTTTTCATAGCGTCTCCTTAAAAGTGAGGTACAGACCAAACACAGTACCCCTAATTAACGTGTAAAATATAACTTTTCATATGGTACTCTTGGAATTGTGTATGTCAAAAATGAGATGTAGCACACACTTTTGGCCCCTCAAAAGGGGTGCAAAAGGTCTTTGTTTTGTTTTTTTTACACACAGCTCGGTGTTGAGAAAATCACATCACAAGCCATCAAAACCAGCACCAGAAAACGCAGGTTCAAAAATGCGGGGATAACTCCGGCAAATACTGGTAAAGCCCCGCTTGCCAATAATAACATGGTCCAGCACAGGAATCTGCAGCACCTTTCCTGCAGCGCAAAGAACTCGAGTAATGGCGACGTCCTCCTCGCTTGGCGCCGTAGATCCCGATGGGTGGTTGTGGGCGAAAATCACTGATACCGCACGATCCTCGATGGCCTTGACGAAAGCCTCCCTAGGATGTACCGGAGTCTGGTTTACAAGCCCCGTGGTAAGTTCGTGAACTCGAATAACGTAATTGGCAGAATTCAGGGTTACAAGCACCAAGTGTTCCTGCTCCTCGAACTTGAGGTAAGACAACCTGGATAGAATATCTTCCGGGCCAGTAACAGGTATAGCCTTGTCACTCAGAATGTAACGGGCGGAAAGTTCCAGACAGGCTAGAATCTGAGAAGCCTTCACCTTCCCTAGCCCACGGATTTGCCTCAGCTTATCCAGGCTCGGCACCGTCGTTTCTGAAGACAGGAACTGGGCGATACGGCGGGAAAGTTCAAAGACATCGCAGCTCTGAGTCCCGCTCCCAAGAATCAAAGCCAGCAGTTCCTCGGTGCTCATGGAGGATGCTCCATCCCGCTCAATTTTTTCCCGAGGCAGGAGTTCTCCCGAAATGTGGCAATTTTTAAGAATCGGATACAGATCATTAGGCATAATTCATTCCTTTTTTATAAGGGTTTCTATCCTAATACACGTTGATTCGTCATCAAATGTCCACAAGTTCAACCAAATTTCGCCCCATAAAGGAAGTCAAACGGGGAGTTTTCTTTTTCATTTGTTACAAAAATTCCATGTTTTTCAAAATAAAAATCACCAACTCATCACATTTTACGCAAATTTCTATCCATTTTTACAAGTTCTCCGTGGTCACAAACACATTTTCACCAAAAACACAGTACTTTTTAGAGAAAAAATTCGTTTACCACTAGCCATTTTATTCAATTTGACTATATTTTTACAAAAAGAAACTTTAACAAAAACTATCCTAATAGGAAATACTATGGCAAACAAACCCTTAAACGGCGCTGAAGTGATTATCGAATGCCTCAAGCGTGAAGGCGTAGACACCATTTTCGGCTATCCTGGTGGATCAGCCATCCCCATGTTCGATGCCATCCTGGACTCCAACATTAAAGTTGTCCTTACTCGTCACGAACAGGGCGCAACCCACATGGCAGACGGCTATTCCCGTCAGACTGGCAAGGTAGGCGTGGCTCTGGTGACCTCCGGCCCGGGCGCAACCAACACCTTTACCGGCATTTACACCGCCCTTATGGATTCCAGCCCCATCGTTGTGCTGGCCGCACAGACCACCACTCCCAACCTGGGTAAGGACGCCTTCCAGGAATGCGACACCAGCGGTATGACTTTCGCTGCAGTCAAGCACTCCTACCTGGTGAAGGATCCCAACGATCTTCCCCGCGTCATGAAGGAAGCTTTCCACATTGCACGTACTGGCCGTCCGGGCCCCGTGCTTATCGACCTCCCGAAGGATGTTACCGCAGGCGTCTGCACCGCTCCGTTCACCGACCAGATGGATCTGCCGGGCTACAAGATTCCGACCTACGCTTCTACCGAAAGCGTCGAAAAGGCCGCCGAATATCTCAAGAAGTCCAAGAAGCCCCTCCTCCTCGTGGGTCACGGCGCCATGATTTCCGGCGCTTCTCGCCAGGTGAAGGAACTTGCCGAAAAGCTCCAGGCTCCTGTGGCCTGCACCCTGCTTGGCCTCGGCACCTTCCCCACCGATCACGACCTTTCCCTCGGTATGCTTGGTATGCACGGTACCGTGTACGCCAACAAGGCTGTTCTTGACTGCGACCTGATTCTCTCCATCGGTTCTCGCTGGGACGACCGCATTACCGGTAAGCTGGAAGTGTTCTGCAAGGACGCTATCAAGATGCACATCGACATCGACCCCGCCGAAGAAGGCAAGGTCCTCCAGCCGGATGTATTCATGTGCGGCGATGCAAAGCTGGTTCTTGAACAGCTCCTGCCTCTCGTTTCCAAGCTTGACACCGCCGAATGGGTCAAGACCTGCCAGACCTGGAAGAAGCGTTTCCCGCTGACCTACCCCAAGCAGGGCGGTCTCCGTATGCAGCACATTGTGCAGACCGTTAGCGACCTCACCAAGGGCGAAGCCATTGTTACTACCGACGTTGGCCAGCACCAGATGTGGGTTGCCCAGTTCTTCCACACCAACCATCCCCGTCAGCTCCACTCCAGTGGCGGCGCAGGCACCATGGGCTTCGGCCTTCCCTCTGCAATCGGTGCAGCCTTCGGTAACACTACCGGTTGGCCCGTCTGCAGCTTCAGCGGTGACGGTGGCTTCCAGATGACCGAATTCGAATTGGCAACTGCAGCCATCCACAAGCTGCCCATCAAGATCTTCGTGATGGACAACAAGTACCTGGGCATGGTCCGTCAGTGGCAGGACCTGTTCTACGACAAGCGCTACTCTAGCGTCGACATGCAGGGCAACCCCGACTTCGTCAAGCTGGCAGAAGCCTACGGCATTCCGGGTCTTCGCATCAAGCGTGCCGCCGATGCAGAACGCGTCATCCAAAAGGCTCTTGAATATAAGGACGGCCCGATCCTCATCTGGTGCGAATGCGAAAAGGAAGACAACGTATTCCCCATGATTCCGGCAGGCGCACCCCTCACCTCCATGATCACCGAACAGCCCAAGGCTCAGCTCGAAAAGCCCACGGGATCGACCTAATAGGATAGGAGATTAGAAAAATGATTAATAACGCACATTCTATTAGTTTGTTGGTTGCAAACCGCCCGGGCGTGCTCGTTCGCATCTCCCTGGTGTTCTCCCGCCGTGGTTACAACATCGACTCCCTGGTCGTTTCCCCCACGCTTGATCCCAACTTCAGCCGCATGAACATCGTGGCTCACGGTAATCCCGAAATCCTGATGCAGATCATCAAGCAGCTCGAAAAGCTGGTTGACGTTGTGCAAGCCAAGGACCACACCAACATGAACGTGGTGGAAAAGGAACTTGCCTTGATCAAGGTTCGTTGCGCTCCCGAACAGCGTACCGAAATCCTGCAGCTCTGCGATCACTTCAAGGCTGTTACCGTTGACATGACCGAAAACTCCATGATCATCCAGATTACCGGCAACTCCGATAAGATCGATGCCATGAAGAGCCTGTGCCAGAAGTTCGAAATCGTCGAATACATCCGCACCGGTAAGGTCATCATGCTCCGCGGTGAAGACAAGACTTAAAATCGCTACGCGATTTTAAGTAATTATGAATTACGAAGTATGAATTACGAGAAAGCCCTCGGTGATGAACCGGGGGCTTTTTTGCATACGACAGATTGCAGCGCGACTATGGCTTAAGTAATTATGAATTACGAGTTACGAGTTACGGAACTGCTATGGATTCTTCACGCCTACGGTGTTCAGAATGACGTAATAATGGTGCGTTCTGAATTATGCGGATTTTTCAGAATGATGTGCAAGCGGGACTTCGGCTTGGAATCTAGAACCCCAGCACTGCTTCAGAGATTTCATTTGCCTCGTCGGAGCCATTGTCGGCATAGTCAGGATTGAATTCTCCCCAGCCGTCGCTGGTACCGCAGCCAATGCCTACATCAAGGCTAGACCACTTGAAGGCGGCAAAGACCTTCTCAAAACGTTCCATGAGTTCGGAGAAAAAGTCCTCGGGCATATCCTCTTCGATCATGATGCTTCCGTCCATAGCCAAGAGCTCGCCTTCGGGCAATTCCTCGAAGCGGCACTCGTACTCGTCCATCATCACGTCGTCCACAGAATACCAATCCCCACAATCTTCACTGGGGAGTTCTGCTTCGGGATACTGTTCCATAATGGCGTCATAGACGGCGGCTAGCTGATCGCTTACACCGACAAAACGCATCAAGACTCTACAATACATTTTTTCTCCAATCGTTTAGTATAAATATAACACGATTTTGAACAAAAAGCAAAAAAGGCCCCGCTGCGATGCGGAGCCTTTTTTCAGTGGAGGTGAGGGGAGTCGAACCCCTGTCCAAGATATCATCCCTGTCCATTCCTACAAGCTTTCCCTTCGTATTTGAGATCTCGCCTAATTCACGCCCAAGAAGGTCGGCGCAAACTTCGACCAGCCTAGTAAATCTCGATCCCTGCACCCAGGTATTACAGAAACCTATCCCATATTGCGTCCGGACGTACTACCCAATGGGAGTGAGTCGAGGCCCGGCGTAGCCGCTAATTAGGCTGCGAGTGCGTAGTTTTCTTCAGCACTTATTTTTTTTCAGACTTTTTTACGGGTGCCCTCGTCTGAGACCCCGGCTTGCAACTAACACTTCAGTAACCCTGTCGAAACCAGATCACCCCCGTTAATTAGTGGATTGACTTTAAATATAGTAAACTATTCGCTTAAACGCCAACTCCCCCAACTCGTGATCTGGTTGAGACAGGCCTGTCGACAAAATCTATAATCAAACAGCTTTATCCACAAACAAAACGCTCATTCCCATGCGGACTACTTCGAGAAGGATAAGGCTATTTGTCGCTTGTTAACGAAAACGTTAACCAATACATCCATTTTCAATCATAATCGCCATTGTTTGTTAACGAAAACGTTAACAAGCGCTGAAAACAAGTTCCAAAGGGAACAACAATCCCGTGATAACAGCTGAATGAAAAAATACAGAGGTAGCGAAAGCCAAACTAAGGGACTAATTTCTTCGCCTGTTCCAACGCAGCGATCACCTTGTCGCACCAGGCGTCAAATTCGGGATCTTCTTCCTGAAGTTCCGGATGAGCCAACACATTCTCAATGGTCCTGCGGATACCTTGGTCGAAGCGGATGGTGGCGCTGAAGCCCGGCACCGCCTTCTTCAGCTTGGAGTTGTCGAACACCACGGAATTTGCCTTGTCTCCAATGAGGCTGCCGGTAAAATCAAAGCCCAGCGGATCGCCAGCAGCAGCCAGAAATTCGGAAGCAACATGAACGGCCTTCAATTCTACACCCAGCACATTTGCGATTGCCTGGTAAACCTGATTCCAGGTAACCGTTTCGTCACTGGTGATCTGGAAGGACTCGCCGATAGCGTGAATGTTTCCCATAAGGCCAACAAATCCTTTGGCAAAGTCGCTGTTGTGGGTCATGGTCCAGAGGCTGGTTCCGTCACCGTGAATGATGACAGGTTTGCCTTCAAGCATGCGCTTGGCCACCTGCCAGCTTCCCTTCTTGCCGTGGACGCCCAGCGGGATGCGGCGTTCATCGTATGTGTGGCTAGGACGGACGATAGTAATGGGGAAACCTTCTTCGCGATACATGCGCATCAGGAACTCCTCCCCCGCTATCTTATTGCGGGAGTATTCCCAGTAGGGATTAACCAAAGGAGTTGCTTCCGTCACGCGGTAATCGGAGAGAGGCTTCTGGTAGGCGCTGGCGGAACTGATGTACATGAACTGCTTGGTCTTATTCTTGAACAGTCGGTAGTCGCGTTCCAACGCGCTGTAGTGGAAAGCGATAAAATCGCAGACCACATCGAAATTCAAGTCGGCAATCTTTGATGCCACATCAGCTTCGTCGTAAACATCAGCGATAATCTGCTTGACCGCGGCAGAACCATCTGCGAGACTGCTCGACGGCAAGTCCGCTGCATTGCGATTGCCACGGTTCAGCAAATAGATTTCCCAGCCCTGTTCCACAGCAAGGCGAGTAATAGCCATGCTGATGGTTCCTGTTCCACCAATAAAAAGTGCACGCATAAATACCTAATTATGAATTACGAGGTACGAATTACTAGACCTACAACCACAGTAAAGAGTCTGCCAATCTTATAATTCGTACTTTATAATTTGTAACTTGCTCGCCTTACAGGCGAGCATTTGCTGCAATCTGGTAGATCTTGGTGACGTCGGCGGCCTTCAACGGCTGGAAGCCCCAACCGTCACCCGGATTCAGCTTCTGCACCATTTCGGGAATGTCTTCTTCCTTGGCGCCCAGTTCTGCAAAGTTAATGGGCATGCCGATGCTCTTAAGGAAGCTGCGGAAAGCCTTGATGCCAGCGAGGGCTGTTGCCTTGGGATTTTCGAAATTCATGGCGCAGCCGAACACGCGAGAAGCCATCTGGGCAAAGCGCATGGGATTGTGGTCCACCACGTATTCCATCCAGGAAGGCATAATCACAGCGAGACCAGCACCGTGGGCGCAGTCGTACTTGGCACTAAGTTCATGTTCGATGGCGTGGCTGTTCCAGTCCTGGCCGCGACCTACACCGCAGACGTTGTTGTGAGCCACCATGCCAGCCCACATGATGTTGGCGCGGGCTTCGTAATTGTTGGGGTCAGCAATGACACGAGGAGCTTCCTTCACCATGGTCATGAGGACAGCTTCGCAAAGACGGTCGGTAATTTCCACTTCAGTAGTGTTGGTGAAGTAGCGTTCAAATACATGTGCCATAATGTCGGTGACACCGCAGGCAGTCTGGTAAGCCGGCAAAGTGCAAGTAAGAGCCGGGTTAAGCACAGAGAAACGGGGGCGAATTAGGTCACTACCAGCACCACGCTTCAGCATGCCGTCAACCTTGGTAATCACAGAGTCGCCGGAACCTTCGGAACCTGCGGCAGCGATAGTCAAGACGGTTGCCACCGGAAGGGCTGCAGCCGGAGCCTTGCCGCTGTAGAAGTCCCAGAAGTCGCCTTCGTAGGGAACGCCCATGGCAATGGCCTTGGCGCTATCGATAGAGGAACCGCCACCTACAGCGAGAACGAAATCCACGCCTTCCTTGCGGCAAATTTCAATACCTTCGTAAACCTTAGTGTCAATAGGATTAGGATGAACGCCGCCCAGTTCCACATGAGGAACGCCAGCAGCATCCAAGGAAGCCAACACGCGACCGATAAGGCCGGACTTTACAGCGGAACCACCACCGAAATGAACAAGAACCTTGGTACCACCATACTTCTTGACCAAAGCACCGCATTCATTTTCGCGGTCCTTACCAAATACGAATTCCGTGGGGCTGTAAAAGTTGAAA